>JBPCUV010000087.1:0-3558 GCA_051010975.1 Desulfocapsaceae bacterium | reverse complement strand
CAATGGTCAGAAGCAAAATGGAACCGATTACCAGCGCAGAGCGCAATCCCATGAAGATCAACAAGGTCACAATAACGATTGTCAGGGCCGCGATCACATTGACCACAAAATCGTCGATAGCGGCCTGCACGATCTTGCCCTGATGGTAATATTCAATGACCTCGATATCGATCGGTCTACGACTCTCGGCCTCACGCATGCGCCGATCGACTGCCTCGCCGATATCCACTACATTGCCACCCGATACGTTTGAAACTCCCAGGGCTATGGCCTCTTTGCCATCGTAACGAATAATTCTGGTGGCAGGCGTCTGGTAGCCCCGATAGACATGGGCAATATCTTTGAGGTAGACGATCTTGCCATCGGCATCGGCAGAAACTTGCAGGTTCTCGATGGCAGAAACGGAGTCGATCGCTCCCGTTGGATCGATAACGATTCTCTGCTCGCCGACACGAACACTACCTGCGTCGACCACCGCATTCTGATTCCCAAGAATCTCATAGAGCCTGGATGTTGAGGTTCCCAATGCGGCTCGATTCTCAGCAGAAATCTCCACAAAAATCGCTTCCTGTTGTTCCCCCAACAGTTGGACTTTTGCTACGCCTGGAACCTGCAGGATTTCTCTTTTCAATTGTTTGGCGTACGTACGAAGATCCGCTGCACTGTAATCTTCCCCCGTTATAAAATAGTAGAGTCCATAGAGATCACCAAAATCATCGTTGACGATGGGTGGGCTGGCTTCCCGCGGCAAAGTGCGATCAGCATCCTTAACTTTATTGCGTAGTTTTGCCCAGATGACCTGCAGGTCTTCTTTTGACTTTGAAAACTCGTATTTGACATCCACCGTTAACTCGGAAAATCCACTGGAGGATTTTGCCTTTATCTCGTCCACTTCCTGTAATTGCTGCAGTGCGGTGATCAACGGGTCGGAAACCTCCCGGGCAACCTCCTCAGGACTTGCGCCAGGGTACTCTGTAAGCACGAGTGCTGTTCGTATGGTAAACTCCGGGTCTTCAAACCGTGGCATGGTTTGATATGCATTCCATCCCCCAACGAGGGAGATCACTATCACAATGACACTGAGTAACTTATTTTTAATCGAGAATTCAGCTATACTCATGCCTTGTTCTGCCTTTCAAATAACTAATTTTTAGACCACTGACGAACTTTGATCCCTTCAGAGAGTTGGGACACACCTGCTGCGACTATCGTTTCTCCCAGTTTCAACCCACTGAGAATGGTGACCTGCTCGCCTACGCCATCTGCAAGGGAGACCGTGCGTTTGGAGACTGCCATCGTTTTTTGATCGACCACCCAGACAAATTTCTCATCTTGCTCTACGCCTATTGCCGCGAGCGGCACACTGAGAGCATCAGCACCCACGTCGCTTCCTGGGTCTCTGAGCCAAACCATTGCATTCATTCCAGGTAAAACGACCAAATTATCCGGCGGCGTGAAGGAAAAGAGTGCCTCGTAAGTTTGGGAGGCCACATCTGCCTCTAACGAGATCTCTTTGAACTCGGCAGGAATGCGTTGATCGGGTGCAACATCCAGCACGATGAAGGTGTTGTCCTCTTCGCTGCTATATTTTTTGGAAAGCGCTATGAAATCAGATGGCAAGTTGATTGCTGCTTTTAATTGGGAGGTGTTGAGAAGGGTAATTGCGGTTTGCCCAGCTTGTGCGGTCTGCAGGACTTCGATCGATACTTGGGCAACAGCACCCGGGAACGGTGCGATGATTATCGTATCGTCAAGTGCCTTTTGAGCCCGTTCCAATTGCGCCTCGGCTGTATCCCGATCGGTTTTTCGTCTTTCAACCTCGCTACGAGGAATTGCATCGCCTTCCAACAGGCGCAGGGCGCGTTGATACGCTTCTTTTGCACTCGTGTACGTTGCCTGCGCTGAATTCACTTGAGACCTGAAATCGCGCTGATCGAGCCGTGCCAGGACCTCACCTTGTTCTACCTCCTGCGCTGCCGTCACGAAAACCTCCTCAACAACGCCGCCCACCGCGAAGGCCAACTCGGATCCTCTTCGGCCTTGAATCGAGGAGGGAAAGGAGAGGTAGGCTTCATCAGTGTTTTGCCCTACCTCGAGTAATATCGCTGGCCTGGCTTTTGTTTCGTCCTCAATCAGAGGTTCTGAACCGCACGCAGTCAACAAAACTGCCGCCACAACCAATAGTATTCTTGCCTCCATAATAGTTCTCGCTTTGTCTAGTGTTCGAAAGGGAATAATAGCAGAATAATATCGGAATAATAAGTCACTGTTTAGATGAGTCTAGGTTTCAGCAATTATTTAGCTCTCATGTCTGTAAGATGAGCCGACGCACAACAGTCTAATTTGACATTTAATCGTATCACTCAGCAACTGGTAAACCAGTTTAGTAATACATTATACCGCAAGCAATCTCAAATTTTTATGTTCTGAAGATGGGGGGATTCTTCTCGATTAATCCTCTTCTGAGCACATTTCGAACAATTCACCAACAACGTGGAAAGATCTATGTTCAGCCTTCCCTCTTAGGTTATTATAATGGATAACGAACACCTGAAATTTTCTTTCAGCATTATAGTAGAAACTCATTCCGATTATCAGGCTTCAAATTCGCACCACACAAAATACCTCAGTATTTGATTCAATTAGGAATGTGCTTTTAATCCGAGCCAGTTCACAATAAAAACTCACCGAGGATTTCGATGTTCACCACGAATCTTTGCTTTTTACCGCTTTCGTTCTATACTTCGGTCAATAGTAAAAGTACTTTGCTTGGGAATAACAATGGATGATCTCCTCTGGATAGGCCCGGCACTGATCGCCGGTATTGCTGCGGCGCGTCTCGGCCTGCCACCCATGGTGGGTTACCTGCTATGTGGCTTTGTGCTGAATCTCTCAGGTGTGTATGACGCCGATCGGCTGACGATGATCGGCAATCTCGGTGTCACCCTGTTGCTGTTCACCATCGGTCTGAAACTCGATCTGCGCTCACTTTTACGACCGGTAATCTGGGCCGGGACGACATTCCACACAACGATCGTAGTCTCCGTCCTCGGCACCTTGCTCTACTGGATTAGTCTAGCCGGCATCCAGGCATTCGCCGGTATCGATATCGGCAAGGCCATGTTGATCGGTTTCGCGCTGAGTTTTTCCAGCACCGTGTTCGCGGTCAAAACGTTAGAAGACAAAGGAGAGTACCATTCCAAGTACGGCCAGATCGCCATCGGTGTTCTGATCATGCAGGATATTTTCGCTGTTGTATTCCTGGCAGCGTCCACTGGAAAGCTGCCATCATTCTGGGCACTGGGCCTGTTGCTGCTGATTCCCATGCGCTATGTGCTCATGAATCTGTTGAATCGCGCCGGGCATAGCGGTGAGCTACAGATTCTCTACGGCCTCGCGCTGGCCTTCGGAGGTTACGCCCTGTTCGATGGTGTCGATGTAAAGGGCGATCTCGGCGCATTGATAATCGGCGCCATGTTGGCATCGCATCCGCTGGCGGGAGATGTCTCGAAGCGCCTGCTGGGTTTCAAGGACCTGTTACTGGTCGGTTTCTTTCTG
>JBPCUV010000086.1:0-4242 GCA_051010975.1 Desulfocapsaceae bacterium | reverse complement strand
AGCTGCTGGGGCCACTGGAACTGCTGCTCCTGCTACCACTATTTGAACTGCTTCCAGATTTGCTGGAGCTGCTGGGGCCACTAGAACTGCTGCTCCTGCTACCACTATTTGAACTGCTTCCAGACCTGCTGGAGTTGCTGGATGATCCTCTTGAACTGCTGCTTGTACTGCTGCTCCTGCCACCACTATTTGAGCTGCTTCCAGATTTGCTGGAACTGCTGGGGCCACTGGAACTGCTGCTCCTGCCGCCACTATTTGAACTGCTTCCAGATTTGCTAGAGCTGCTGGGGCCACTGGAACTGCTGCTCTTGCCTCCTCCAGAACTACCTGATTTAGCTTGAGCTTCACTCATGGTAGTCAATAAAGGCGCAGTATATGCAACAGTTACAGCAAGTCCCAATTTAATCAGTGCTTGCCTTCGGTTCATTTCACGCTTTGAATTTTTTGATTCTAGGTTCATGATATTTTTATCAACCATAGTTAACCTCATTCGATTCTTAACTAGCTTCCCATTAATTCTGACGGACTAATCTGATCTCTTATGGCTACTGATTTAATCGTTGCCATGAGCCATCTTTTGTTGCACAGGCCTTACGAGTGTGCTGATGAACCCGTCCCCCCACATTGTAGACAATTCTATATTCACGACATTGCTGTCCTTGTGGTCCCTTAAAGCTCTGATACGGAATAATCATTGCGCTGATTTGATCCGACGAGCTATTCCAAATTTCGGCCGCTCCTTTCTCTCCTTTACCAAGAGCCAAATAAAATTGGCTTCTCAGTTTATCAAGGTCCTCTTTAGGCAAATATTCACTGTTAAATCCATATTCAGTCAACCGCACAGCTGAAGATGGCCGACTCGCATAATCTTTTTCTATCATCACGAAATGCCTGATATCGGGGCTGTAGTAATAGGTGTGTCTTCCACGCCATTCATTTCCGTTGGCGCTATATCTGTCACAGGAAATAACGTATGTGTCAACGTTTCCGACAGGCACGGTTATGTTCTCGGTAGCAACAACGTTACACTCCCACGAACGTTGAATCTCTTCAGTTAATCCAGTCTTATTGTCTGTTACTGTCTGTGTAATATTAAAGCGGCCCGAATCACCAATATTTAATGGCCAAAGAAAAGTTGAAGAAGCACTCGTAGCGCTTTTCCCCTTGTTCGAAGTGCTCTCCCAAGATATCTGCGGGATTAGGAAGTTATCAAAGCCTGTACTTGTTGCTCCGTTGCCGTATTCCCAAGCAACCATGGCATCAGTTCTACTGGCAACGATGTGTGAATTGCCATTGTCATATATAAAATACTCTCCTGGTTGATAGGTGGGCAGATTGGCAGTCATTAATTTGTGAGAATCGACAATCTCTCGCCGAATCTCTTGCTTAGCGCATCCTGTTGTTATCAATACGACAACAGCCACAATAATTGCTGGAAGTGTTCTATTTATATTCACTGGTCTGTTTTTCGAGTTGTAGAAATTAAAAGTGGAATTCACAACCTACTACAGGGATCATATCGGCCCCTGGATATATCACTTTGTAGTATATGGCTACTAAAAATAATCCTGCTGGTGTTTATGTCAATGAGGTTTTTAATTAATTACTTAAATATGGCCGCTAACAGGTGATGCATTGGGGACAGATTCGTTGAGAACAGGAGTACTGATAGGCATAGTTCATGTATCTCAATAAGTGCACAACTGCCATTATCTTCTATCTGGGGGGCCTCGCCTTCAACTCTTTCATGACGGTATCTCCTCCCAGTATGAATGAAACGAAAGGGAGAAACAATACGACATTAAGAACTAAAGAAGCTTGATAATCGCACCAGCCCACAAGCAGAAGGCTATCTTCGTAGAGATTCCCTCTGGTGTTCTTAGCCTGACATGCAGAACCATAGCTTTAGGTTCTTCCTGATATGTCCGATTACCCTCCAGCTTCAAATGTTGCAGTAACCAGGCCTTGCCGGCGGACACCTCTCGCTGGCTGAATTCGGCACAATCCCATCTAAACAGAAATGATTTGCGAAATTAAAAAGCAAACGATACTTTGTGTTTAATACCTGCACGTTCAAGCTGCTTCTTCTCGCAAGCATTGAAATGACTGAAGATAAAGAACACAGAGACCCGGAGTTGGATCTTGACGATCTTTTCTCCGGGCTTGGCGGTACCATCCTAAAGAGCATCCGTACACCGTTTGGAATTTTTGATAGGGATTTCAGAATCCTGTGGATAAATAGAGCACTTGCTAGAATTCATAGCTGCAGTGCCGAATCGGTCATCGGCGATATTTGCTATAGAGCATTTCATGGCTGCGACAAGATTTGTGAGGACTGCTTCCTGGAAGAGGTAAAAAGCCAGGGACATACGGTGGTGCTTGACCGTTCACACTTATTTCCTGACGGAAAGACCCGGTGGGGAGAAATTCACGCATACCCGGTTCGAGGTAAAGATCGTTCAATTGCCGCTATCGTTGTAATAATTTTTGAAACAACCCAGCGTATTGATAATCTTGCAAAACAAAGACAATATGCCAACCTTCTCGCTGAAAAGTTGCAGGCAAAAGAGTCGGTGTCCGACACTGGGCCGAAAACAACCCGATCAGAAGGTATGATACAACCACTTTCAAAAAGAGAAACGGAAGTACTTCGGCTCGTTGTAGATGGTTATACAAACCCGCAGATATCTTCCATGCTTTTCATAAGCGACAACACCGTCAAGCGTCATATCAGCAACCTATTTCTGAAACTTGATGTGAACGATCGTACCCAAGCGGCGGTCCTCGCCGTCCGGGAAAAACTCATTTAATCTACATGCGATCACCCGAATGGGTGATGCGCGCTTCCCTGGACATCTATTACAATCGCAATCATTGGGAATTGAAGTACCGGCAGTATGGGGACAAATTTCTGGTCTCAGATGGTTGAAACACAAGAGGACATTCCAATGTATAATGAAGATAATTATAGTGTTCAGGACGGGCTAGTTAACGACAACGTGATGATGCACTTCTGCGCTCCAGCAGTTGATGCTGAAAGTGAAATCGACCGAAAGCTGACCCGTTCAGCAAAGCTAGATGATGTTCCCTTTGAAGGACAGATACTGAAAGCCTATACCTGGGGGGAAGGCAAAACCATCCTGATGGTGCACGGCTGGGGATCCAGGGCGAGTCACTTGGCGTTTCTTGCAAGGAGTATCGCAAAATCAGGGTTTCGCGTGATTGCTTTTGATGGTCCTGCCCATGGAAATTCTGAATTTAACGGGAATTATCCTCGCTCGAGCCTGCCTGAGTTCTGCAGGGCGATATTTCACATCTCAAACCATTTTGGTCCGATTTATGGTTTCGTAGGCCATTCTTTTGGTGGAACGGCTGCGGCCTTCACCGCCTGCGGCCAGGCAAATTTATCCGGATACCGGGTAGAAGTTGAAAAACTGGCCTTGATCAGTTCTCCTTCCGGTATAAATGCTATGGTCAGCCATTATTGCAGGAACTTCAACCTTCCCGATGGCTCAAAAACCGATGTCATTGCACAGGTGGAAAAGGAATTTCCGCTCAAGGCAAGAGATTATGAAATCAATGATGCACTCAAGAAGTTCAGCGGAGATGTACTTGTGGTACATGATGTCGATGATCAAGAGGTTTTTATCGAGGAGTCACGGCAGATGGTTGAGGGACACGAACATGTCAGCTTGATCGAAACCAGAGGTGAAGGACATAGGAAAATTCTGGCGAGCAGGTCACTTATTAGAATCATTAAATCATTTTTGTAGGGGCTCATCTTCGTGCTCTATCAAGGCCTATAAGCCTTATCTGTTGGGGAAAATGGTATGGATAAAACAATTAGATGGCTGAGAATATCGTATTGGCTTGCAGCTATTGCAGATTTTGTGGTCGCTTTCTCATGCCTCATTCCTTCCAGAATGGGTGTGGCACAGTATGTCTATCCAATGGGATTAATGTCGGCGGTGGCATTTTCATGGGGGGTACTCCTGTTGTTTGCAGACAGGGAGCCCTTTGAGAGGAGATGGATTTTACCACCCACTATACTTGTGGTTACTCTGCTCGGTATTGTTGGTGTGCATGCTGGAATTACAGGAGTATTACCGCTGTCCCGTACTGTTGCTTCATCATGTGCATCAATGGTTGTGCTTTCAGTACTAATCTATAGCTATATAAATGCCCGTAACCTTGAAAAGCCATGATATCTATTGTGGTGGACAATGTTTAGCAATCGATAAC
>JBPCUV010000085.1:0-2624 GCA_051010975.1 Desulfocapsaceae bacterium | reverse complement strand
CTTCCAAGCATCAGTTTCTTTAGGTTCAGTTGCTCGCTGGAGACGGGCTCCAAATTTTTGAATCCTAATTGTAAAAGAAGTTGCTCTTTTGAATCACCACGAATTGTACCAATTCGAGCTACTTGTTTGGCATCATCTATACTGGTAATCAAAAGATCAGATTCTTTTAGCGCTACCAGAATGTCCCTTTTGGTTATTAGAGGGCAAATCCACTTGAACAGATCTTCTCGCTCTGCAGTCAAAGTAACACTAAACAATATCGTATTTTCTTCTTTCAGAGCCGTGCTATAGGCTCTCGCCCATGGGAAGACTTTTATCTCATCACTCGAACCAACTCTTGTCTGGATTTCTTTTACTATATCGACCGAATATCCTACCAATTCGCCATTGTCAAGATAGTTCAGATTAGGAAGATTCTCAGTCAGAATTGTCAGTTCTGCCGCAGGTGATGACAACGGTAATAACATCAGTAAACCAAAGAAGGTTACAAGATTTCTCATCACACACGGGACCTGCCTGAAAACGGTTTGAAGAGCTGAAACAGCAGTCGGTCTATCCATAGATCTATTCTTTTAGATAAGGGATATGAGATTGATTTCACGAGTGAATATCTGATGTCAGCTTACCGGTGTAGCAATCTACCCTTTCATTGCAGATGTGTCAGCTCGAGCCTGTCCGCTATATAGGTTTTTTCAAAGCGTTGACGGTTCGTTAATTATTTTTAGGATAAGGTTTTTGTTATTGACAGAGAGAAGGCGGTATCTCCCTTTGCCTAATACCATTTCTTTTTTAGCCTCCTTCTTAAGAAATCGTTTCTTATAGGCTTGCTCAGGATCCATATCAAGAAGGTAGAGATCAACAATTATCATTTTCTTGTCTACCCCTCTAAAAACCAGCCCGTTTCTATCGACAACCAGCTTTTCATTTTTCTTTAGTACGATCTGATTTGGCGTTGCCATATATTGGGTAGGCCTGCCTGAATAATCAAACTCTTGACGCGCCGGTGTGGTCGCTTGATTAGAAAAATAGCTAGAAGAGAAATACAACATGCCAAACATAATCGTGACGATGGTAATGATGAGAATGGGAGTCGTCCAGTTTTTGTTTTCAGATGAAATCATAAAAGTCTCCTCTCTATCTCAATTATTGAACCATGATGAGTATTGGAGAAACCATCCTTCAGATTACCAATATTCTCAGCATCGAAGGATTTTAGAGCATGGAGGGTGCCTACGTCATATTCACCCATCAGACGCGGTTGGCCGACAACTTCGGTACCTAGTATCGCGGACAACTTTCGCCTGAACGTTGCTTCTGCCATTCGAGCACCTTATTTGGTGGGTCCACGATGAACGCCCACTAGCCGAATCGAGATTACTTCAAACGTACTCAAGCCCTGCAGATCGAGATAAATAGGTCGTTAGATCTATATATTAAGTATAACTCGTCACCAATGAACAACCAACTCGAAATTTCAGGGTGATAGGTAGTAATTGGTGCTTTCTTCTGATGATCCCTCCTCTCACCGAATCTCTAGGCATTGGTTATAATTATTTATTTTCTAATTATTATTTACAAACCCGAACAATGATGGTTACCCTCAGCAAAAAAAATCAACCACGGCAGGAACAGTAATGACAACGAGAATTTTTCTGCACGGCCTCGACTCATCGGGCTCGGGCACTAAAGGTAACTTTTTTTCCACCGGGTTTCCGGATATGATGCGTCCCGATTTCAAAGGCACATTACAGGAGAGAATGACACAGCTATATTCTCTACTTGCTAATGATGGCGACGTGATTGTGGTCGGTTCAAGTTTCGGCGGCCTGATGGGCGCCTGCCTGGCCATCAAAGATCCTGACAGAGTTCATCGTTTGATCATGCTGGCTCCGGCTTTAAATTTTCATGAATTCCAGGTGCCAAACGGAAAAATTGCCACCGACACGCTACTTATCATCGGCCAGGACGATGTGGTCACACCTCCTGATATTGTCGTACCGGCTGCCGAAGCTACCTTTGACAACCTGCAAATCAGCATTGTCGACGACGACCACCTGCTGCATCGCACCTACAATAAACTGGACTGGGACTATCTTCTCAGAAATAATTGAGATGAGACGGGAAGGTTTTTCCCGATTTGGTAATTGTATCGAAATCGCTACTACACAATCATCTTTTTTGTTAGGCTGCAGAACAGAGGAATCTACTTGTAACGATCACAGGATTGCTGGTTAAGATAAGCACAAAAGTTGATTTAAAAATCGTAATACATAACTATAGCTGGAAACCCCATTTCGTCTGTGCAACTGAATAAGGTTCAAAGAACAGTAAGTTTGTTTTTCTCTGAACTATCCATTTCCTGCCGGCAAGAAAATAATCTTAATCGATTTAGATTTGTCAGAATAACGATTTATATTTATTTGATTTCGTTACTACCAAAGCTATTAAACGGAGTTGAATTACATCACCATAAAGACGGGGTGTTTTCCTAGTTAATAACCAACAACATGATTTCTACTTAATCAAAGGGGGGAATCTTGACAGAGAACAAGTCTACTAATGGCTTTGTTGCAGCGCTGCCCGGTGCAATGCTTATTCTCGCAGTTGCGATCATCTGTTTCGCC
>JBPCUV010000084.1:0-4519 GCA_051010975.1 Desulfocapsaceae bacterium | reverse complement strand
CTTTACGGCGACATCATCACTGGCAGCTGAAAAGAAGTTTTACACTTTCGGTGGTTCCGATATCGGTGGTGTATGGTTTGCTGAAGCGGCAACTCTTACAACACAGTGGAATGCAGATATTCCCGGTATTTTGTGGTCAGCTGATACTAGAGGCGGGGGAACTGCAAATGCCTACTGGATGGCAACTGGTAAGGCTCAAGCAGCACTCAACAACACTCCTGGCATTAAAGCAGCCATGGATGGAGTTGGTTTCTTCAAGGACAAAGGTAAACAGGACTTCAGCAAGGTAAGATCACTTGCAGGTCTGCACAAATCCTATCTTACTGCAGTTGTACGCGCTGACTCTGACATTAAATCCTTTGAAGATATTCGCGGCAAACGCATAGCAGTAGGACAGCCAGGGAACTCTATTCAAACAGTGCTGCCCATGATTTCTGATGTTTTGGGATGGAGTTATGACGAAGATTTCAAAAAGGAATTTATTGCCGACTACACCGCTTTTGATGCACTTCGGTCAGGAAAGATTGATGCGATCGTTGAGTGGATGGGTTTAGGAGCTGGAGCGTATGAAGAGGAGTTCCAGAAAGGCAATATGCGGCTGTTGGCAATGTCTAAAGACTCGATAGCAAAACTCAGTGAAAAATACCCGTTTTACATTGGTGGACAGATCCCGGAAGGAATTTACAAAGGCCAACCGGCTACAGATGTGCCGTTCACCCAGGATTTCTTAACCGTACAGGCATCGCTTAGCGACGACGTGGTCTATCAGATGTGTAAAAGCATGCATGACAGACTAGAAGACGGTACACTCGCTGCAACACATCGTGCCTTTTCTGAAGCTGGATTTCCTTCTTACATTGAGAAAATCAGCCTTCTTCCGCTTCATTCAGGAGCAAAGAAATTCTACACTGAGATTGGCGTAACAGTGGACTAGGAGTATCCGTCGAGTCCAGCAATTAATCAGTGTTCCCAACCATGGTAGCCTTTCATGATGTTGATATAACTCACGAAGGGCTACCTGGGAATCTTACTTGCCAGAAAGATATCAGTAGCGGACGGTGTACAGAAGTAAATACCTAACCGTCTTTTTTGTTTAGGATTTTTCTTTAAGGCCTACTGCATTAAGCTCGCAGATGATTAGTCCTTAGTTCAGGAGTAATTCAATGAATGAGCCCATTTCACTCGCACGGAAAATAGCCGGATTATGCGGCATCGCAGTTATTATATTTGCGCTATACCGATCTCTTCCTTTCACCACCCTTGTTCCAACCCTGATAGCGAGAAAAATTACCTTTCTGTTACTTATGTCTATGGTGTATCTCACAACGGATCCCTGGAAAAACGCAGAAGGTAAACCAGCTAAAATTGTAAATCTTGCACTCTATTCAATAGGAGTTGCGGCAATAGCATATCTTATCTGGTTGTGGCAGTATCTCCCTTTCAGAATGATGGTACCCACCGGACCCGATGTCGTCTTCTGCTCACTCATGCTTTTTATAACTCTAGACCTGTTAAGGCGGAAAACAGGATGGCCATTAGTAATCATTACAGTCCTATTTATTTTGTATGTGGTCTATGGAACCTCTGTTCCTATTGATATTCTTAAGCATGAACCTTATTCCTGGGGGGACGCTGTTTTTGCACTTGCCACTGGCCCTCGCGGCCTCTGGGGAACACCGTTAGGCGTTATTCTTGATTTTGTCATACTATTTATTGCCTTCGGATCAGTGCTCCTCTCCACGGGCGTAATCAATTATTTTCTTAGACTTGCCTGTTATTTAACAAAACGTTTTAGAAGCGGTTCCGGTCTCGTAGCGTTGATCACCAGCACACTCTTTGGGATGATTAGCGGAAGCGCTGCTGCCAATGTGTCAACAACTGGAAACTTCACTATTCCCCTTATGAAAAAGGTAGGGTATCCGGCAGAAACATCAGCAGGTATAGAAGTGGCTGCATCTGTTGGTGGTCAGTGGATGCCTCCAGTTATGGGGGCTGGTGCTTTTGTGATGGCAGCGATGCTCGGTATACCTTTCTTAATGGTTATTCAAAATGCAATAATTCCAGCCCTTCTTTATTTCCTTGGTGTCGGGGCAATGATCGTCGCCATCTCCGGCAAACTCAAAATTGCTCCTATGCCGGAGGAAGAATATAAAATACTGGCTGAAACATCGACTCGTGACTGGATTTTTTCCAGTCTACAGGTAGGAATCTCCGTAGGTATTCTCCTTTTCTTTTTGTTTACAGGCTACAGCGCTGGCGCGTCGGCAGCTTACGCACTGATAACGCTACTTATCCTCACCTTGATTCTCAGACCCGAGGGTGTAAGTGTGAGAGACCGCCTAATAACAATCTATAAAGGTCTTGAAAATGCAGGATATTCAGTATTGCCAGTAGCTATGGCTTGTGCCGCTGCAGGTCTTATCGTTGGAAGTATTGTTACTACCGGTGCAGCTGTTAAATTTTCTGCACTAATCGTTGGGGTTTCTGGAGGCAGCCTTATCATTGCTATTATATTGGTAGCTGTCACTTCCTACTTTATCGGAATGGGCACGCCCATCACGGCAGCGTACCTTATCGTTGCAGTTGTCTCAGCTGGTGCTCTGGAGCAACTGGGTGTTCCACTGATTGTGGCACATCTTATTTGTTTCTGGTACGCCATCGACTCTGAGGTTACCCCCCCAGTGTGCATCAGTTCCTACGCTGCGGCAGGAATTGCCAATTCCCACCCATGGAAAACCGCCATGGCTGGCTGGAAGGCAGCAAAAGGTCTCTACATTATTCCCATATTAGTTGCGACCAGTCCGATCGTTCCCGCAACCTGGGAAGGAAATTCAGCGTTAACAATTTTTCTGGCGATTCTCACCGCAACAATAGCGATGATAGTTTTCAGCGTTGTGCTGGAAAGATATTACATGAGAAGGCTCAATTGGTTTGAAACCGGACTTTTCACCGTGTGCTGCGTTCTTTTAATGCTTCCTCAGCAAATAGCAGACTTCACTGGCCTAGCAATGTTCATGACACTTTCGTTATTTGTGTATCTTACGAAGGAGAAACAGCGATTAGAACCGGCATATGAGTGAACAGCTGGCGTAAAAGCCAACTGCCATATTGTTATTGTTTCATAGAGAGCTGAGTTGTAGGATTAGACTGATTGGATTTTTCTCTCATCGAAGTGATGGAGAGTTAGTATAGAATTATCAGAATAATGTATTGCCCAATATAGACAGTTGAGTCAGTCCACAAATAATAAAGGAAACACCATGAACAAAGCAGGTCTGTATGACCAGTTGAAAAAACAAATCTTCAACGAGGATATAGCTCCCGGAACCTGGTTGGTTGAGAGGGAAATCAGTGAAAAATTTAATGTAAGCAGGACACCTGTTAGAGAGGTTTTTCGTGTTCTAGCAACCGATGGGTTGATCACCTTAGAACCCAACAAGGGATATTGCGTAAGAAAGCTAAGTTTTGAGGAGCTTATAGAGATTTTTCACGCTCGTGAGGGTGTAGAAGGGATGCTTACGCGGCTTGCCTGTGCTAAAGCGGATGAAACATTTCTTGAAGAAATAAAGGTTTTAAGAAAACAGCTTGAAGAGATTGATATTGAAAGTGATCCTTCCATTGGGGTCGAAGTCGGGCATACTCTCCATGACGCCATCCTTAGACAAGCTCACAATGAAATATTAGGTGATTTCTACAGGAAACTAAACAATTTGACCCTATTGACGAGAAACATGACGAAGATGTCTGTGTCGATAGAGAAGAGTTCAAGAAATGATCACCTCAAGATAGCCGATGCTCTTTTAAATAAAGATGAGGATCAAAGTGAACAAGCCATGCGCGGGCATATTCAAAGCACTTGTATCCTTCTCTCACAGCATTACCTGATGGAACACACCGGTTTGGTAAGCAATTTAAATGGGTAATCCGTTTTCCAGAATGTAAATAGATTACTAAATATTCCCGAACTATCTAACCGCTCTTCAAAGACCGTCCCTCACCCCCCAAAAAAAACACCGTTTAATGTTATTTGAATAGCTGATTCTGGACTATTCAACGGAATGCGTCGAGTTCTTATTAAACCCGGTAAGCTTATTCAAAATCACCGGTACTTGGTGGAAGTTTGTTCCGATATGTCTGTTTATCTTCGATCTGACTCGGGTAAAACATTGCCCTAATAGAAATCGAAGATGTGCGATTGAAAGCTCTACTATTAAGATGGTAGTGGTGGTTGAAGGTTTTTTTCCTGATAACTTTTCTCAATGAATTATCAAATAGTTGAATCTTGCCGGTAGACAGCTCTTTCCCCAACTATTTGACGGTTTGGGCATATAGTCAAAACCACCCCTCAACTAATCCGCTCCCTAGATCTTCAAGGTTACTTTTAAGCCCATAGTTATCGATTGCTAAACATTGTCCACCACAATAGATATCATGGCTTTTCAAGGTTACGGGCATTTATATAGCTATAGATTAGTACTGAAAGCACAACCATTGATGCACATGATGAAGCAACAGTACG
>JBPCUV010000083.1:0-7552 GCA_051010975.1 Desulfocapsaceae bacterium | reverse complement strand
TGTCTTTGCAAGTGACTGGAAAAAAGTAGAAGATCCAGAGACTCTGAAAGCACTCTACAGTGATACCACATTGCGCGGGTCGGATTACCCGCCGTCCGGTGTTGCTCGCGACAAAATGAACACTGATTGGCAGATTGATTATTGTTCAGATGGTACGGGACTATTGACTTTCATGGGCCATACCTACCCGAGAACCTGGAGGACAGATGGAAGCGATCAAGTGTGCGTTACCGTACGTTCTGAGGAAAAATGTTACTTCTTTGAGGAGCATACCGAGTATCTGGATGTATATCGATTGGGAGTGGTCGGTAGGAGACAAAACACAGCTCCATGGGTCTTCAACGTGATCAGGCAGAAACCCGAGATTTGTAATTGAAGATAATATTTGCCTATCCCTGTGTTTATTATCTAAGGTTTCTCAGATGGCTTTTGAATTTGAACTAACTTGTTATGCGCCATTCTAGCAAACATCAAATACATCCCACCCATTGATAAGGCATAGGCAATCGCCCCTCCGGTGGCTGCGAATCGTGGAACCAATACGACAAGCATGATAATTTGACAAACAACTGCGCCAAGCATGGTTGTAAAAATGGCTCGATTATGCCCCATATATTTCAAATAGGTTGGACCAAGAGAGAATAAACCTACTATGGTGGTGGTGATCGCCAGAATTTGAAGTGCAGCAATTCCCTCGGTCACGAACTCGGGGCGGAAAAAACCCAGGATTTGACGCCCGAAAACAAAGATTATGAGAAGAAAGAGCAACATGCATGGAAGAAGCCACTGTAGCCGCTCTTTGCGCAGTTTGAGTATTCCTGCAAAGTCTCTCTGCTCAAGCAGGATGGAAAGACGACGAGAATAAAATCGATTGGTGGCGGTCGCCAGAACCAGAGCAAGGTTTACCGTGCTTGCAGCGGCGACATAGCCTCCTACCGCCGCTGCAGAAGGATGCAAACGATCGATAAAGATCACGCCGATTTGGGCTAAGAGAGCAAGCGTAATTCTATAATTCTGAAAAGGAAGCGCCTCTTTTTTCCAGGTAGATAGATCTTCGATCGATTTGCAGCTCCAAAGTTGAAATGGAGTGGTCTTCTTGATTTGAGTAGCCAAGATCACGAAAACAATAGTCCAAGATATTCCCCAGCACCCAACAGCCATTGCGCCACTGATCTGAACAGGTAATAACACGATCACCAAGACGATTAAGAGCGTTACTGAAGGTACTGCCACACGGAAAAGCGCTGTCGCAGTGATATCTCGCCCATTCGCACTGAGCACTTCGATTCCGTAATGAACGAGTGCTCCTGAAGGTAGTGACAAACAACTCACTATGATTGCTTGCTTGGTTGATGCCGGAAAAGGTGAAAAATATTGGACAAAGACGAATACCAAAGAGCCTACCACCAAAGTCGTTCCAAGGGTTCTTTGGAGACTGTATTTTAGAAATCCCTTTGCTGCACCCCAATCTTCGCGCTCATAAAGAGAAGGAATCAATCTTAAGGCATACTTTTCAATACCCCGCGGTGAAACCACGACCATAAGAGTGAAAGCTGCAGAAGCCACCGCGTAGGATTCAAAGCCATCAATCCCGAGTTGCCGGGCAAGTATCACAGAAAGTAAATAGACTAAGCCTTGGCCCACAATAGCCAGTATGGCAAGCCTAGCTGCACGACTTAAATGATCTTCCATCTGATTTCCTGCATTATCTCGGCCTGAAACATCTAACAGAATGATTCAGTATTCATTTTTTCTCTAAGCGGCAAGGTTGACATTTAGTTAAGAAAACCAAGTGTCTTACGTTGTAGGACAATAAAGCAGAGATGAATTAATGCTTTAACAATTTTACCCGGTCCCTAAACTCAACCTATATTTGATAGTTCTATCTTAACTCAACACAAACTTACTTGAGCACCTGATGAACACCACCTCAGCAAGGAGGAGATAATGGATATAAACAGACGAGATTTTTTAAAAACCTCAGGTTATGCAGCTGCCGGCATCGCACTTGCTTCAACCTTTTCTGGAGTCCCTTATGTCTCAGCGGATACTTCAATAGCTGCCGATTTTGATATACATGCAGCCTTAAAAACTTACATGAATGATATCGGTCTGACCCCTGAAGATGGAGGAGGAACAGTTACCTTCACGGGCAAAGACCCAATTCTCTACAGCCGGATTCAGCTGGGTGCCTGTATGGCAATCCCTGGAATGGCATGTGGCATTGGGGCAGCAGCTATCTGGAAAGACAGAACGGGGGAAGGCCAGGATACCACAATCGACCTGCGGGAGGCAGTCTGGAACCTTAACCCATTTTACAGACTTTTCTTGGCGGGCGATGTGGCTTCGGGTGCCATAGCTAAAGATGACCTTTTAGTAAAAGATGTACAGTTCATCCCAACAACAAATGGCCAGATGATGCAAGGGCCTTTCTTTATCGGCAACCCGATTTCTTTTCAGATTTTCAGGACCAAAGACGGCAGAGCTGTAACGGCTACGGGACTATACCACCATCATTTCGATAATTTCATGAGGATTCTCGGAACGCCGCCAGACACAAAAATCATAGCAGAGGCTGTAAAATCTTGGGATGCCGAGGACCTTGAGAAAACCTGTTTTGAAAATGGTGCCATCTTTGGTATCCACCGTACTGCCGAGGAATGGAGTGAACATCCGCATGGAAAGTATCTGGCCACCGAGCCGCTTGTTCAAATAGAAAAAATTGGTGAAACAGCCCCGATACCTTTTGATTCGAACGGTGATCAGCCACTCTCTGGGGTCAAGGCTCTCTCCCTTACTCATGTTATAGCCGGAACTACAGCCTCAAGAACACTGGCGGAATACGGTGCTGAAGTATTGCATATTGCCCGTCCTCAATCATACGAGCATGAATTTTTCGTCACTGACGTCAACATCGGAATGCGCTCAGCCTGGCTGAATATCAAGTCGGACAAAGGTCAGCAGGATCTCGATAATCTTCTTTCCGATGCTGACGTTGTAGTTCAAAATGTCAGAGGCCTTGACAGTTACGGATTCGACGCCGACCAGGTTGTCAAGAAACGCCCTGGCATTATTTATCTCTCGGTTAACTGCTATGGTTTCGGTGGTCCCTGGGAGAAATATGGTGGATTTGATATGGAAGGTTGTACGGTTTCCGGTATAACCATGACTGAAGGTGATGGCTATAACCCCAAATATCCACCAACATTGATCATAAACGACTTCCTTCTCGGGTATATCGGTGCCTCCGGTGTAATGGCAGCACTTCGCCGGCGTGCAAAGGAGGGGGGCAGTTATCACGTGAAAGTGAGTCTTACCCGGGCCGCTATGTGGTACGCTACTCTGGGGCTTTTTAAGAATACTGATTTTGATTTGAGCCACCCGGATCAGCGAATGATTGAACCCAGAACCATCAAAAGAAAAACCCCTTATGGGGAAATACACCGTCTTGCTCCGATGGTACAGTTGTCGAAAACGCCAGGCCGATGGGAAGACCCCATTTCTCATGTTCGAGGTGCTGCTCTGCCTGAGTGGAAATCTTAATAAATATTGGAAAAAGGTGGGGAACCTTTGATCAACAAGGGCCTCCCACTCTGCTTGCCAATTTCATCTGGGTCTGTAGTTCCAGCGGTTCAATGTAGACTGGGAGAGAGAAGATGAGGTCTAAAAAGTCTGTTGTAAGCTTGTTAAATAGGTGTCGATCACATGCACATTTTATAATCTGTGTCGTTTTAGCCGTAGGCTTTATTTTCGGTTTCACTTCACTGTCTTTATCAGCGGCCCCGTCTGCTGAGGTATCGGTTGAAGACAGCAATGCTTCATCGGGCACCGAAGAAAGTGGAGATATCGACAGTGACGATATTCCCAACCTGATGGGTGGCTCCCTGTCGGCCCATAATCAGATCCTTGTTGATGATCGACCCAAAAGAGGTTTTTTCCGTTATCCGACTCCACAGGAACCATGGGATAACTGGAAAAGGGAGTTGAAAGGAAATACAGGGGTAGGCATTGGGGGAAGTTATGGCCTGCTTTATCAGGGTTATTCGGATAATCCCAGGGATATCGACGAGGCCTTTAGTCATAAATTCACGTTCAATCTCTCAGCTGATCTCATTGGCAGGGGTACAGACAGCGCAGGCAGTTTGAATATCGCTCTGGAAGACCGCAGGAAGCTTGGCACCGACTTGCCCCCGTTGTTCGCCGGTGTTGCAGCGGGCTCAATCATCCCTACGACCGGGACCTGGAGTGACTTTGGTTTCGGTTTAACCCAACTGTACTGGCAGCAAAACCTGTTTCAGAACCGGTTTCAATATGCAATTGGCAGAATTTTTGCTCCTAACTACGTAAATGCGTATCCGTTTTTTGATGACAATCGTCAATTTCTAAATCTGGCGTTTTCCACCAGCCCGACAGTCGCCTCATCCCTGCGAGGCATTGGCTCGGTAATAACTGTATACCCTACTGAAAGCCTTTACATAATTGGTGGTCTCTACAACGCAAATAGTGAGGACACCTCTAATGATCTGGCCAATTTTTTTGAAGAAAATGAGTATTTCTACCAGGCAGAAGTGGGTTGGACCGGGAATGCCAGAAGACCTGTATCCGTATCGGGACGCGGCCCAACCGACACTGACAATGTGCATCTTACTTTCTGGTACAAGGATGAGCAGGTAGAACGAGGTATACCGAAAAGCTCTGGGGTTGCTTTTAACGCAAACTACATGGTAACCGAGAGCCTGATGCCCTTTCTACGGGGTGGATATTCAGACGGGGATGCGACCCTGGTTGATGCGAACATATCAGCGGGTCTTGGGTATCGGACGCGTGGTACCGATGCCGATTTACTTGGCGTCGCTTTCGGATGGGCGCGCCCCTCAGACAGTCAACTTGACAATCAGTATATAATTGAAACTTTCTATCGGTTTCAGGTCACCTCTAATTTTGCTCTGACTCCTGATCTCCAGTTAATCGTAGACCCTGCCTTGAGTCCGGAAGAGAGCACCTTATGGGTCGGAGCCATTCGTGCGAGGTTAACCTTCTAAACAAGATTCTTATCCCGGTAGAGACGAGGCAGGTACTTAAGAAATACGATCGTCAGCAGGGCGATACAGATGCCTATCAGCGTTGCCAAGAGCCGCTTGTTTCCCATGACAATAATGTCCGTGCCGCTGACTTCGAGGTAGAGGAGCAGAGCATAAGTTAGCAGGGTTACGAATAGATAGTACCTGGTCCCACCTTCCGCAATACATGCAGATAGGGCAATCAAGAACAATAGTTTGATCTGGACGCTGTCTACACCCATCATTAAGATCGTGCAATACGCCAATAGAGTCCCAAGTAAAGTTCCAACCCCTCTCTCAATCACCGGTTTCAGAGAATAGTTGAGCCCAGGGCGAACCACGAAGAATACCGTGTAGGCCATCCAAAAAGGGACACTGTCAAAGAGTTGCCAACCGATGAGAAGTGCCGCAGAAACGGAGAGGCTGCGCAGAAGAGCGAACTGAAGAACAGGAGATGTGGAAGATAGATGCGAACAGAGTTGAGCTTTAGCGGCCCCGAACTCCTCAATACTTGATACCTCCGGAGATTGAGCAGATGCAAAAGCGTTAACGATCGAGCTGAAAACCACATAGGCGCAACCGCCGCCGAGCAGACAGAGAGAAGCAGTAAGCGCTTTCTCCAGGCTGCCAGGCATTGCCAGCGCGATCATCAACCAGGCGTTTGTCATGAACAGAGACTTGGTCAGACGGTTTCCTACCGACATTGCCATGCTTGATAAAAATACAGAGGAAAACAAAAATAAGATTGAGGTGATCAGGTGATTGCCGCTGATAATTGCTAGAGGGGTGCAAAGAACCGACATGCTTCCATGAATCACTATTTCCTTAAGCCGGGAAGAGGATGCTGCGGAGATATCATAGATGGAGAAGAGCAGGAAACCAATCATGGCGGTGAAGAACACGAAATGATTTCCGAACATCTCCATCCCGACGAGGCCCAACAGTAGGACCAGGAAAGCAACGAATCCTTTTCTGGGGTTAATATATTTGCTGATAATGGTGATGTGGGACCTCTCTAATCCATAAGTAAATCTAATGAATAGGGTACTCGTCAGCGTCAACTTACCCCAAAACTCTTCAACTTTATATCCTAGACCTACCACATTATTTAAAATCTAAAAATAACGGACGATGTAAGGGGGAATAACAGTGAAGATTATTTCTATTCATCTTCAGATTTGGGGTTACAGCTTCCAAAACTATGCTGGTGTATAGAAATGAATTGGCAATCTTCACTTGGTCGACGCTGAACAGAATTTAGATTCTTCTTGATTATCTTATTTTCTCATATTTCCAGTTAATCGAATTCTGCCAGTGGAAATCTCTCATTTGGTCCAAACTCCCTAGTTCTCAGAAGATCAGGAAACATCATAATTTTAACCTACCATCATAGCGTCACCTCAATTCATTAGGCTAGCCGGCATACTCGGACATACGCCGCAAATGTTAATCGCCGCCTATACACACGACACCAAGAACAACGACGAGACAAAACGCGAAATGGACGCGGCGCTTGCTCAACCAATGGCCGGATTTGGCACGAAATGCAAAATCAAAGACGGATAGGGACAAGACCGTTCAAATGAAAGTATTAAAGTTGAACCTAACAACCAAAATCAACCAAACGGTGAAAAGAACATGAAAAACGTACAAGTTGTTGCCCGGGAAAATCGCCCGTCATTAACCACTATTACCCAAGACCAAGCAGATTTGTTAATCAAGAAAGGCCGGGCCGAGGCATTGGAGTATGACGGCGACGAACTCGGAAAGATATTGTATAAGCGGCAACCCGAGTCTGATTACAAATACGGGTCAGAAAAAATCGACCTCGGGAAAGGGCGATCAATAACCATTTTTAGCGACAGCGTTTATTCTCGATAGAGTTGTTAATGCGGCATAACTACACAACTGATTTGGCACAAAATGAAAGATAAAAGCGAAAATTGTTTGGGTCGTTTCCAATGAGTAGAGCAATACCGGAACCACTTTATAGTTGGCTCGATATCCAAATAGAGGCACGGTTCGAACTCGAACTCGACTCCGCTAGAAAAAGAGGCGGTTCCGCCGGCTTTAAAGTTGGCGAGAAATATGCCGAAATTAGGAAATGGCCATGGTACCGCAAATTATGGTTTATTATTTACGGCTAATCGTCGGCCCTTTAGCCAAATAACTGATTTGACATAAAATGAAAGTAAAGGTTGTTTCTGTTTATCTTCAGTTTAGGGTGATCGAGCCCTCTGCTCAGGGAAATTGTAGATAAACAGGAATAGTACTAACTATGACGAAATACGCGAAATTAACATCTTGGAACTGGTAATGTTAACGGTCCCGTTCAACGTTGCACTGATGGTTCAATACACTGTGCGTCTGCTATTTGGATGGAAAATTTTGTAGCGAGAACGGCGACAAGAGCTTAGCTTGTTGGAAACTCTGTAAAGAGAGCCTTATCACTTTACCATAATTGCTGTTCACCATAAGCACAGCAAAACTCA
>JBPCUV010000082.1:0-3114 GCA_051010975.1 Desulfocapsaceae bacterium | reverse complement strand
TCAAACGCTTCCTTAAACGCTTACTCCACGAACAGGCATTCGTAGATTTTGCCCAAGAGTATCCCCATCTGCAGGGTATCGAGTTCGTTGAGCAGGTGCTGGAATACTTCAATTTCAGTTATGCAGTCAGTGACCGCGAACGGGAAAACATTCCGCCCGTGGGCAAGGTGGTGATCATCGCTAACCACCCGATCGGCTCATTGGACGGTCTGGCCCTGCTCAAATTAATCCATGAGGTACGTTCGGATGTCAAGGTGGTAGCCAACGATCTGTTGATGTCTCTGGAGCCGCTGCAATCGCTGCTGCTGCCAGTCAGGGTTCTGACAGGAGTCAGCACCAAAGAGCACATCAGGCGAATCAACCACTCACTCGATAATGAAGAAGCGGTGATCATGTTTCCCTCCGGTGAGGTCTCACGACTCGGTCTTAGCGGCATAAAAGACGGCGCCTGGCATCAGGGATTTCTGAAAATGGCTGAGCGGGCCAAGGCCCCTATCCTGCCGGTTCATATCGGTGGCCATAATTCACCTTCTTTTTACCTGGCCTCACTTCTTGCCAAACCTTTATCCACCCTGATGCTAGTCGGCCAGATGTTCAACCAAAAAGAGAAACAGATAGCGATCAAAATCGGCTCGATCATCCCCTATGAATCCTGCCAAAGGCTGCAAATCAGGAACAAAGAGAAAATCGAGCTATTCAAGAACCACCTCTACCGTATCGGATCGGGCAAATCCGAGCTGATCAGCACCGAGAAATCAATCGCCAGACCCGAACGAAAAAAGGATTTAAGAAAGGCAGTACACGAGGGAAGCATGCTGGGCCGCACTCCTGACGGCAAGGCGATTTTTCTTTTCGAAGCGGCCCAATCATCTCCAGTGCTGCGTGAAATTGGCAGATTGCGGGAACTCAGCTTTCGCGCCGTCGGAGAAGGCAGCGGCAAGCGTCGCGATTTGGATCACTTCGATCATTACTATCAACATCTAATTCTCTGGGACGAGGATGATCTTGAAATTGCCGGGGCCTATCGTTTCGTCGATGCCGGCAAAGTGGTGGCTGAGTTGGGTGCCAAAGGGCTGTATTCCGGTTCGCTTTTCAAACTCGAAGCTCCGCGAAGCACCTTTCTTGAAAATGGTCTTGAACTCGGACGCAGCTTTGTCCAACCCCGCTATTGGGGCAAACGCAGTCTGGACTACCTCTGGTATGGTATTGGCGCCTACCTGGTGAAAAACCCCCATTTCCGTTTCCTGTTCGGCCCGGTGTCCATCTCTAACGCCCAGCCGGGGATGGCCAAAGAATTACTCATCTATTTCTACAAACTCTATTTCTCCCCCGATGCCAGACTTTCCTGCTCACGCAACCCATTTCGTTTTTCCCAGCCCATGGCCAGCCTGGAAAAGGAATTCTGCGGCACTGATTACAAGGCAGATTTCAGAAAGCTCAAATCACTTCTGGCCAATCTGGGCACAACTGTTCCGCCGCTTTACAAGCAATATACTGGATTGTGCGAGCCAGGAGGGGTCGTCTTTCTCGACTTCAATATTGATCCGGCCTTCAACAACTGCGTTGACGGACTGGTGATTGTCGACATCAAAAAGTTGAAGGAAGCGAAACGAAAACGTTACATGGATGAGACAATTCTGGTATAAGTAGAAAAAGCTACGGCAACCCAAATCCCAGCTCTAGCGGAGAGCGGGCCTTATCAACTCACCGAAATCAGGAAATAAATAATCGGGAGGTGATCACAATCTTATAGCCTGCGCCTGATTTTACTAACGTATTCTAAATCACTACACATCTTCACTTCACCATCATCATGCCCGAAGACAAAAAGATTTTCATTCTTGACACCAACGTAATTCTCCACGACTCAACCTGTATTCACAATTTCGATGAGCACGACATCATTATCCCCATAACTGTGCTCGAAGAACTCGACCAGTTTAAGAAGGGCGGCCAGACTGTAAACTTCCATGCCCGTGAATTCGTCCGCGAACTGGACAAGTTGAGTGCCAACAAACTTTTTAATGGCGGACTGAGTTTGGGCGAGGACAAAGGCAGGATTTCGGTCCGGCTGGAAAAAGATCAGCACCAGGATCTGAAGGGCGTTTTCCCCAACGTGGCCAACCCAGATCACCAGATCCTCAATATTGCCTACCACGTATCAAAAGAGCAGGAGGACCATGAAGTCATCCTGGTCAGTAAGGATGTCAACCTGCGGATGAAAGCCCGATCGATCGATCTTCCGGCCGAGGATTATACCACCGACCACGTCCGTAATCCCGATCAACTCTATTCCGGCTGCCGCTATGAGGAAGACGTGGAATCAAGTCTTATCGAGAGACTCTTCGAACACGACGGACAGGTCCCCGCCGCCGCCTATGTTCCTCAGACGCCGCTGCAGCCCAATGAATTCATGGTGCTTCGTAACGGCAAGAAATCAGCCCTGGCCGCGTTTGCACCAGGAGATATGGAAAACGAATTTTTTATCCGGCGGGTGAACAAGGACAGCGTCTATGGTATTACCCCCCGCAACGCCGAACAATCTTTTGCTGTGCATGCATTGCTCAACCCCGAGATCAAGCTGGTCACCATCTCCGGAAAAGCCGGAACCGGTAAGACCCTATTGGCCCTTGCTGCGGCATTGGAGACCCGCTCAAATTACCGACAGATCCTGCTGACCAGACCGGTTATGCCGCTCTCCAATAAAGATATCGGCTACCTGCCCGGCGACATCGCCTCTAAAATAGGCCCCTATATGCAGCCGCTCTACGATAACCTGGGTGTGATCCGCGGGCAGTTCCCGGAAAAGAGTGAAATGTTCCAACGGCTCCAGAAGATGCTCGACGAGGAAAAACTGACCATCGAACCGCTGGCCTATATCCGTGGGCGAAGTCTGGTGAAGATGTATATGATCGTCGACGAGGCCCAGAACCTGACCCCGCACGAGGTAAAAACCATCATCACCCGGGCCGGGGAAGGAACCAAGGTAGTATTTACCGGTGACATAAACCAGATAGACCACCCCTACCTGGGTAGCCGTTCAAATGGCATGAGCAACCTCATCGACAAGATGCAGGGACAGCACATCTACGCCCATGTCGACCTGAAAAAAGG
>JBPCUV010000081.1:0-3667 GCA_051010975.1 Desulfocapsaceae bacterium | reverse complement strand
CGTACTGTTGCTTCATCATGTGCATCAATGGTTGTGCTTTCAGTACTAATCTATAGCTATATAAATGCCCGTAACCTTGAAAAGCCATGATATCTATTGTGGTGGACAATGTTTAGCAATCGATAACAATAGGCTTAAAAGTAACCTTGAAAATCTAGGGAGCGGATTAGTTGAGGGTTGGTTTTGACTGTATGCCCAAACCGTCAGATGGTTGGGGAAAGAGCTGTCTGCCGGCAAGATTCAACTATTTGATAATTCATTGAGAAAAGTTATCTGGAATAGCTTTGTAAAAGGGCCAAGTCACAGGTCTGTACCCGTACCGTTGTCATTTCAAATTGAAGCAGAATGCCTTGCCCTAACATTTGCCCTAGCAATTTCGATTCGCCACCCAATGATGAAATAGATTTGATGTATCTGGGATTACTGTCGATTAACATATTTCCAGATCAATAATTCCATCACTTTGAGTCAGTTGAAACATGGGGATTAGTGAATAGGTTAATATCAAAGTATTTTAGAGTAGTTAGCCAACAAACGGCAAATGTTAAGAAAAACATTTATCCGCTCTGGCTAAAGACCAATTAAAAAGTTTTACAGTAATAGGAAGAACAGGAGTATGGATGGTCTGGAACTTCACACTTTATTTGCTCTATGGCCTGGCCTTTTTCACTCTTGGAGTAGCCATACTGTCAAGAGATACCAGGCTGAGCGAGTTGGGTATTGCAAGGATTCTCTGGCTTCTGGCGGTTTTCGGAATTATCCATGGCTTTCACGAATGGCTTGAGTTGCTTGAACAGCTCAATCCCGGTGTGCAGTCTGCCGGGTTCTCTCTTTTTCGTCTCATTGTGGTGAGTACCTCCTTTCTATTCCTGCTCTATTTTGGACTGTTTCTCAATATTATTACGATCTATGGGGATCATGCACTCCAAGCAACCCCTCGATCTGTTAAACTTTTCGTCGGCATTGCGACCTTGGCTTTTATTCTTTTTGCAATCTACCTGGATTTTGCCAGTGGGAAGGACATCAATGTACGCCGAATGATTGCCTTTCCGGGAGGACTCTTGGCCGGTATTGGCCTGATTGCTTATTCACGCACAGTTCGCACTTTCTCTACAAAAGTTGCAGGCAATTTCATCCTGGCAGGTGGCTTCATGGTTGCATACTCAATTTTTACCGGGGTAATCCCTTCTGATGCCGTTATCCCCATAATTGATGGGAAGATCATTATTCTAAGAGGATTGAGTGCCTTTGTGATGATGTTTTTTACCATCAGGGCAATGTCTGTCTTCAGTATTGAGCAGCGAAAATTAATAAATGAACAATTGTTACGCTTTTCTCAATCCGAAAAATTGACCTCCATGGGTATTCTTGCTGCAGGTATCGCCCATGAAATAAACAACCCACTCACCAACGCCTCGCTCAACCTTGAAATGCTCAAAGATCTGGTTGGTGGCAGTGAAAAAGTAGATAAAAAAATTGAATCAATTAATCGCAATATCACCCGTGCATCGCAGATAGCGAAAGAGCTGCTTCGTTTCTCAAGACAAAAAGAGACTGATTTTGAACCAGTTGATCTCAATGAGGTGATCAGAAACAGCACGAACCTTTTGAGGAATCAGAGGCACAGTTCAATAATCAATCTGAACCTTAATGATATACCCGACATAATGGGGATTGTTCATAAACTTGAGGAAGTGTTCATCAATGTGTTGATGAATGGTCTTGATGCCTGTGAAGATGATGACAGTATTGAGGTTGAGACCTTCAGTAGTTCTGACTATGTCATGGCTGTGATCACCGACACAGGTCACGGTATCAGTGCAGATAAGGTCTCACAAGTATTCGACCCGTTTTTTACCACAAAAGAAATTGGTAAAGGTACTGGTCTCGGATTATCAGTTTGTTACAATATCGTTAAACAGCACAAGGGAGAAATTTCTTTCATGAGCAGTGAACATGGTGGAGGAGTTGTGACAATTAAATTCCCGTTGGTAAGATACAATGAGTGAGCATATCTATGTCGTCGATGACGATCGCGACTTGCGGGATAGCATAGTTGAGATTCTTGAGAATAATCAGTTCCAGGTGAGCTCTTTTGAGACTGCAGAGTTGGCGTTGCAGTCGGTTAACATTGTGGTTCCTTCGCTGGTCATACTAGACAACATGATGCCTGGGATGGGAGGGATGGCCTTCATCCCAATGCTAAAAAAAGAACAGCCCAGTGTGAAGATCATTATGATCACTGCTTTTTCAACCGTTGATAATGCTGTTTCTGCCATGAAAAGTGGAGCCGATGATTATCTCGCCAAACCTTTCCAACGAGACGAACTTCTCGTTGCCGTGAGGCGTAGTTTGGAGGAATTAAACTTTGAAAAAAAGTTAACAGGCCCCGGAATGGATGAGGCACTTGCCTGCCTTTCAAACGAGATCAGGAGACAAATTTTAATAGCCCTTTCTCAAAAGGATAAAATGCGTTTCATGGATATTACCCGCCACCTTGAGATCAGCGACCATACGAAGGTGAATTTTCATTTAAAAAATCTCAAAGCCAATAGCCTAGTGTCACAAAATCTGGATAAAGTCTATAGCTTGACCCCCCAAGGCAAGAAAATGGTCGATGGCCTGTCCCTTCTGTCAAAAAAAATATCTCCTTAATTCTGAAGACATGAGAGAAATCTGTGAATTCCACTTCACATAAACCGGCCGGTATGTGAGGAATGTTTATCTAGAATCCTCGCCTCATTACTCCTACAGTGTCGTAGCTTGAATAAGCTTTAGTCCTACCCCTAAACAAAACACAGGAGGAGTAAATGAAAAAAGTAGGAATGCTCACTATGGCTGGAATCTTTGCACTCAGTACATCAGCGTATGCTGCTGATCAAACACTTATCAGCACCAATGCCGGTTCTCCAATTGTTCTTGACGGTATGGTTGACAAAGCCTGGGATGGCGCAAAAGCAATCTCTGTCACTGTTGATAATCTCCCGTATGAACCCGATAACGGCTATGAGGGAATGGAAGAGACAGATGTGGAAGTAAAGTCACTGTATGATGACCAATACGTCTACTTTCTGATCACCTACAAAGATCCGACCAAAAGTCTTGAGCGTTTTCCCTGGATCAAACAGGAAGATGGTTCCTGGAAAAAAATGGCCAATAAGGATAGCACTGGCCACGATAACACCTATTATGAAGACAAATTTGCCATGTGGTGGAACATCAGCACCAAGGGTTTTGAAGAAGAAGGATGTATGATCGCCTGCCACCTTGACCAACCGGGCGATAAATCTGCTGGAAGAAAATACACCGCAGCAGATGGTGAAACAATTGACATGTGGCATGCAAAATATGTCCGTTCCCTGCCCATGGGTATGTTTGATGACCAATATGTTGACGACAATACAGACCCTAAAGAAAATAAAGGATGGGGGCGTAAGGGGGATACCGGTAAAGGCGGTTATACAAACAATGACAACGCCGACAAGACAGCCCCTGCTTTCATGAACCTCAACAGAACCGAAGATGATAAATACTTTGTCATTCCCAGCAAAAAGGCTCCCTTTGTTGATAATTTCAAAGCAGGCGATGTGGTTCCAGGCATTGACATCAAGCCGATGATGGGCGGCCGGGCAGATATCCTTGCTCGTAATCATTATGAGAACGGTGT
>JBPCUV010000080.1:0-7859 GCA_051010975.1 Desulfocapsaceae bacterium | reverse complement strand
AGTGCTGATAGACATTCCAGGTAGCATTCATCGCAATTCCTAATCCATCGACACAACCGTCTCTGACGGCTTCTCCATGATCAGTCCGAAAGTTGCCTTTTGTTTTAATGCTCAGATGACCTTCCGGTGTATCAAATACCCAGCTTTCAAGACCTACGAGAGTTATGCATTGATGATCGCGCAATTCATGTGGCGATTTTGGCTCACCAAACTTCTCCAGATACTCCGGGGATGCGCAGACAATTCGCTTGTCGGGCGCCAATTTGCGAGCGATCAAACTGGAATTCTTCAGATCTGCGTTGCGGATGGCGATATCAAATCCACCTTCCACCAGATCAACTATTGTGTCGGTCAAACGTAAATCTATGGAGAGATCAGGGTATCGCGAGAAAAACCCTTTTAACGCCGGCATCATATGCATGCGGCCAAACGAAGAGGGGGCCGTGACTCTCAGCGTCCCTTTGGGTAGTGCGCCTCCTGCGCCAACAGAGGCACGGGCGGCCTCGATGGAAGAAAGTACCTCTTCGGCGTGAGGAAGAAATGCCACCCCCTCTTCCGTCAACGACACTTTTCGAGTGGTGCGATGGACCAGCCGGACCCCGATTCCTTCCTCCAGTTTGCTGATATGTGCACTTGCTACCGCAGGTGACACCCCCAGTTCTCGTCCTGCCAGACTGATGTTATTGGTTGCTGCCAAACGTACGAATAGTTTGAGGTGTTCAATATTCATTTGGATTATCAAGGAAAAGTAAAAACTGATTATTCTTTTTGCCTTATTATCGTTTTCTATTTTGATAATTATTATGAGGTCATGCAATCAAAAAGAATAATTAATTGAAGATGACTTCTGGCACCTTCAACCACAGATTGCTGGATATCAACAAGTTGAAGGAATGCAGAGAGAGAGCTGAAGACAAGGAAAACAAACTATGAAAAAAACAATTCTTGTAACCGGGGCGACCGACGGTATCGGCTTGGTAACAGCTGAGATACTATTGTCAAAGGGACATAACGTTTTGGTACACGGACGAAACCCTGCAAAATTGGAGAAAATTGAGCGGGCACTCTCTCCATTGCCCCAAGGCGGACGAGTTGAGAGCTACCTGTCTGATCTGTCACGTCTGACCGAAGTCGAATCATTTGCCAAAGAAGTGGCGGAAAAGCACGAAAAACTTGATGTGCTGATCAACAATGCAGGCATCTATGGAACTCCTCAAACTATTACTCAGGATGGACTCGACGTCAGATTTGCGGTCAACACGATTGCCCCCTACTTGCTGACAAAGCGTCTTTTGCCATTGCTGGGAAACGAGGGGCGGGTGATCAATCTTTCCTCCGCCGCCCAGTTTCCGGTTGATCCAGATGCACTGGCCGGGCGTGGGAACGGTGAGCTTTCCGACGGCGCAGCTTATGCCCAGAGTAAGCTGGCGCTTACCATGTGGTCGCGTCATATGGCGCTCTCGCTGGGGAATGAAGGCCCGGCAATTATTGCGGTCAATCCGCGATCGATGCTGGGCAGCAAGATGGTAAAGCAGGCCTATGGAGTAGTTGGCCGCGATCTCCGTATCGGTGCTGATATTCTCTGCCGTGTATCTCTGTCAGAGGAATTCGCTGCTGCTTCCGGTCGGTATTTTGACAACGACACAGGCCAGTTTGCTTCACCTCATCCCGATGCACTGGATCCATCGAAGTGTGAAGAGATCGTGCATGTCATCGAGGCAGTTATGGCACAACTCACAAAGTAAGAATCAAGGATATCGATATGTATTACGAAGGCAAGGTATACCGGCCCTGGATGGAGGCAGACAGTTTGTTGATTCAGACCACCCTGGGCTGTACCCATAATAAATGCACTTTCTGCGACATGTTCAGGGAAAAGAGATTTCGCATCAGAGATATCGAGGGGATTTTGGGGGATATCGATGAAGCAAGGAACACTTTTCGTCATATAAGGTCAATCTTTCTAGTTGACGGAAACGTGCTGGCTCTGAAAACAGAATTCCTTTTGAAGGTTCTTACAAAAATTACCTCCACCATTCCGGAGTGTTCAAAAATATCGCTCTATGCCGGTTTGAATGATTTTAGACGTAAATCCACCGCAGAGCTCAAGGAATTGAAACAGGCAGGGCTATCCATAGCCTATACCGGTTTGGAGTCAGGCGATCCTGTGACCCTTGAGCGGATTAAAAAAGGACTTACACCGGAACAGGCCAAAGAGGGAATGGCGAAGGCCAAAGCCGCTGGTATTGAAGTACTTATTTCCATCATCTTTGGGATAGGGGGCAGGCAACGTTCCAGAAAACATATTGTTGAAACCACCGGGTTGCTCAACATTTTGAAGCCTGACCAACTGGCTCCCATGGCCCTTACAATTCAGCCGGGTACCGAGCTTGAGGATCAGGTTAGGACAGGAGAATTTATACAGGCAAATCCGTTACAGATCCTTGAAGAGGAAAAGTATTTATTGGAGAACATAGATTTTGACACCATCTATTGGGGGGACCATGGAAACAATATTGTCTCTTCGAAAGGCAGGCTGCCGGAATCACGAGAGCTGTTTCTGGGAAGGATTGACCAGGCAATTGCCAACCATCCAGTTACCAAACAGGAAATACTACTGACATCACCATGGTAGTGCTGAGCTATCATATTCTTGCTTTCTGCATATTTGGAATTATAGAAAGAAGTAGCTTTACCGCCTCATTACAAGGGGTAAAAAAATCATAATCCAGATCAACCGGAGGTCCTTATGCACCGCTTACATAGGTTTCGTTCACTATATGCGTCTTTTGTCTTTATGTGCTGTATGCTTATGACAACCTCTCTCATGGCAATGCATCATGAGGGAGACGTTGTGTTTGTCAAAACTGCCGACAATTTTATAGTTCTCCACGATTCATCCAGTTCCATGTCTGATAAGTATGGCGACACCGATATGCTGGAAATCGAGGCCGAACGACAGATACTCATGGAAAAAGTATCCACGCTGCCGGAGCTTGACTGGCAGGCCGGGATCTATTCTTTTACTCCCGGCTGGGGCTGGAATGATCTGAAAACCCACTTGAGTATCAGAACCTACAACAAAGACGAATTCAGCCGGGCAGTTGAGGCGCTCCCCACCAAACCGGCCGGCAACACCAGGCTCAAAGGCGCGATGGCAGGTCTCGACGAGGTTTTGGCGGGACTGAAAGGTAAAACGGTGGTATTCGTCTTTACCGATGGCCAGTATTCTCCCCAGGGCGGCTTTCCGGCACCAGGGACCACTGCCAAACAACTGGCAGAAAAGTACGATGTCTGCTTCCAGGTTATCAGCACGGAGCAGGACAAGGCCCAGTACGAGGCGGTAATGAATATCGCCAAAGCCAGCGAGTGTTCTGGAACCCTTCCTTTTTCTCAGCTCCTCGGCCATCCGGAATGGATGACCGATGTGTTGTTCAGGGTCGAGAAGCAAACCAAAATGGCAGAGAAACCAAAGGAGAAAGCAACCGGCAAAATTCAAGGGGCAGTCCTCTTTGCCTTCGACAGCAGCGCTATTAACGAGACCGCCGCCAAGGAGCTGATAGAGCTTTCCATTTTTCTGAACCTGAATAAAGACAAGCGTGTCGTTCTTGCTGGTCATACGGATAGTGTCGGAACAGAAGACTACAACATGAAGCTCTCGCAGCGCCGGGCTGAAAGCGCCCGCACCTATCTCCATGAAAAAATGGGGATTGATAAAAGTCGTATTACTTTGAGCTGGTTTGGCAAAAGCGATCCTGCCGCCAGCAACGACAGCGAAGAAGGGCGCATGCAAAACCGCCGCGTTACAATAGTGACAGCGGATAATTAGGATACTCTCCAGACAGTTTACCCGTTCTTCTGCGGTACTTCCCCTCTCTGAGGAAGTGCCGCAGTACTCCTTCCCACAGTTGCGATTTCACACTCTTCGCTAAATGGTAGCCCAGCAGTTGGGATGCCTTTCTTTCCGAGCTCTTTCAAAAACTCACTGGTCTGTTTAGGTACGGCATCAGTCTGACGTCTGGCAGCAAGTGAAGCAAAGATTTTTTGAGCCTGGTTCCTTCGTGGTTACCAGCGCACGCGAGACCCGCGTGTGTCTATATGTATAAACCCTGAATGGTAGGATGTAGGTTTATATGCACCAAGACCTCCCTTGAATAGGCGGCCAGAAGTTGTGTCGGTCAGTGTCTCTGCAATATCGTAGAGTACTTTTGCGTCCGAAATATCTATTCTGCCATCACCGTTGAGATCGTCCATTTTACCATCATTGTCAGCATCAATATATATGTCGGCAGCATCACCATAGATATGGCGACTGTATTTCACGTTACCTATCTCATGGTTATAGAAAGGAGTGCGATAGCCGCTGATAAAACTAAAGGTGGAAATGTTATAACCCCGGCGGTTCACTTCTGCCAGCAGTGCTTCGAGAAGCAGCAGTAGTTTTTCCTGGACAACTAAATATTTGGGGTAATCCGATTGCTGTTTACAAAGGAACTGGCTAATCCTGAAATGGGGCGTCAGCTGTATATCCTCAGATTCTTTTGTCACCCGAACAAGACCTTTGGGTCGCTCATACCACACCTTTTTAATCTCACGTGGCGAAGGGTAGCCTCCGATCCGGTAATTTTCCAGTTTCTCATCTTTTATCCGATCCAGCGGTTCCAGAACAAATACGTTGAGTTGTATCACTGAATCATTTTTTGAATCGTGGCATTCCAGCCTATAAAGTCCGGTTTTGGCAGGAGCTTTGAGCGACCAGAATCCCGGTTTGTCTTCGGCTATAGGGTGGTTGTTGGATCTGATCGTAACGTTGCCGGCATTACCGTTTGCCTTGATCGTAAGTGTCTCGTGGGGTGCAGTAAATATGCTGAAAATAGGTAGATCGATTTCCATGCCATTTGCCTCCACACTGAACCGGCCGGTCCCTGGGGCTCCAATAACTGCGCCGACACTGGAGAAATAGATCGTCAGAGATACGACGATCAGCCGGGTGATGATCGGCTTAACCTTGATCAGGTATGTATTTATATTGGTCATGACAAAATAAACAGAGAGTTATTTGAATATCCTACCCAGTACCTCGAGGGAATATTAAGGGGCATCACATTATCTTTTCGATCTATCTTATGCAAGACCTCATTGAAGTAATCACACTCTTGGTCAGATACATGATTCGAACATAGCCCGAACCTACTAAAGAGACTCCTACTCCTGCACGTCGGCGGTCTGTCTGAGCGGATAGTGACAATTTGGGGGATACCTATCACTCCTATTGGGGGTTGCCTAAATTTGGTGTTCAACTATTATTTGTCGAGTCGTGGTAATTTCTGCAGTCCAATGAATGGTTTGCAATTATCGGAACAAACGAAACCAGGAGATTTTGATGAGAAAAATGTCCAGTACGAGAATATGTATAATTCTATTAACAACGCTGTTCCTTTGCTTCGACAATGTCTCCTCAGGTGCGTCGGGGCTGAAGGGCACGGTTATTCAGTATCTCGAATTGGGGCCGGCAAAACATCTGAAGGTCAATGCCCATGGAATGACCGCTGCAGAGATCGACGAACGGATCATACGAATATATCGTGAGCATGATTTCCAGCCTTTCTGGATACAAAACGGCAAACCCAGTCATCGTGCTATCGTTGTTCGGTCTGTGCTGGAAAATGCCAATCTTCACGGCCTGAACCCGGCCTCTTATTTAGTCGGAAATATACAGCAATTCTGGAGTAATACGGATGCTCCCGGGCTGGTGCAGCTGGACATTCTCATTACCCTGGGAATGATGCTTTATGTCGCCGATCAAAGAGAAGGGCGAATCGCACCATTTTTGGCGAATCCAGAACTTTTCGCCACCGCCCGTGATGTCAAGGTGGATTGGAATGCGGTGCGGGAACAAGCCTTGAATGCACCTGACATGCAGGTTTTTTTGGAGCAGCAGGCGCCACCTTACTTCCAATACAGGCAATTACTCAATAAGTTGGCCGAATACCGGCAGATAGCCGCAAACGGCGGCTGGCCCTCAATACCCAGCGGGGCGACCCTGAAACCCGGGATGCAGGACCCCAGAGTTCCGGTTATTCGCCAGCGGCTGAGCGTTACCGGGGAGTTGGGATCAGGCGAGCTCATTAGCCCCACGTTTGATGCGGAATTGGCAGTAGCGGTAAAGCAATTTCAGAAACGCCACAATCTTGCCCAGGATGGGATTATAGGGCATCAGACACTGAAAGTTCTAAATGTCCCGGTCAGCACCAGAATCGTCCAGATCGTCATCAACATGGAGCGCTATCGCTGGATGAACCGAGTTCTGGATGAACGGGGAGTTTTCGTAAATATTGCGGGTTTTGAGGCGTTTGGTGGCGAGCCTGGAAATATGGAGATAGAGATGCCGGTAATCGTCGGCAAGACCTACCATGAAACTCCGGTTTTCAGTGATACGATAAAATATATCGTGATTAATCCATATTGGAATCTGACCCCGAGCATCGCCTACCACGAGACCCTGCCAAAACTGAAGGCAGATCCACACTATCTCGAGAAGCATAATATGCGGATTTTTGAAGGATGGGGTGAGAACGCACCAGAACTTGATGCCACAGCCATCGACTGGAGTAACGTTACCAGGCAGCAGATGAATAGATATCGAGTCCGGCAGGAACCGGGTCCCGAAAATGCACTGGGAACTTTGAAGCTTGTCTTTCCCAATAAATTCAATGTCTATCTGCACGATACACCGGCCCACGATCTGTTCAAGCGTGACCGACGGGCTTTCAGTCACGGCTGCATCCGGATGGGCCGTCCGGCCGAGATGGCTGCCTTTGTCCTCGGTGGTCAAGAGAAGGGCTGGAGTGTTGAACGGATAAAGGAGATGGTAAAAAGCCAAAAAAGACAGGTCGTAAAGCTTGAGAAACCTATGCCGGTTCACATTCTGTACCGTACCGCCTACATAAACCCTGCCGATGAAAGCATCTATTTTTTTGAGGATCTATACGGTCGAGACAAAATACTTGCATCGGCGCTTTTCAACAAAACAAAGAGATAAAAAACAATCTCATTACGACCTTCATTGCGGGTATAAGAAGCCCCCCTGCAAGAAGAGAGAGGAAGGTATCGGTGGGTGCAGGGGGGCAGGTCAATATAAAAGCTTGCCATATCAACCTATACTACATTGTAGCATATACGCTAGGTGATTGCACGGAGAAAGGTATGGTTCCTGGTGTGGTGGATACAGAGAGCCCCCCGTGTATGTTATTAGATTTTATGAGTAGGCATAAGGGGGGCTAAGGTGGGACAGATCGTCCATTAACCTATAACCACATTGTAGCAGATGTATGGATAATTTGCACTAAAAAATCCCCTCTGCCCTTTTTTTACTGGTGAACCGAGGCCTGATGGGCAGAGGGGGCGTTGAGGTGGACATGGCAAGAAGGAGTGAAAGCTTCAAGCCATATTATATTATAGCACTGTTTTGTTGTTAGGGTCAAACAACAACCCCCGACAGCCGTGCAATGGTACTTGTCAGGGGTTGTGTAGGAGAAGTATGAAAAATTACCACCACAGTACTTATAGCTGAGATATCTGACGCTGAACAACTTCAGCACCACAACTACTAAGAATTACCAGTACTAACAGCTTTCTCCGGCAGCAATGAAACGCACCTGATTGTGTCGTCTCAGCTTTGGATAAGCTGTTTCAGTCGCACCAACTCTTCCGGCAGGGTATTCTTAGGCATCTGCTCACCCCCTCTGTGATACCAATATGCAGAATTACCGAGATCCCCCTCGTCCCAATGCAGGTAACCGTGGATGAGACAGGAAAGTTTGTCTGAGTGAACCTGCACCAAACGGTGGGCACCATGC
>JBPCUV010000079.1:0-7482 GCA_051010975.1 Desulfocapsaceae bacterium | reverse complement strand
GCACCACAGGAAAACCTCATCCAATCCCCATAGCACTACACCTCTAATCATACTCCGCTCCGCACTTCAGTTCTTCAGGATTATCAATAATTGCAACATGTTCTGATTGAGGTGGAAGTGCCGCTGGTGTGCAACTATTGATAACCCTATTCTATCAATCTTCAGTTTGTAGGCCGTTGGCAAAATAGAGATTGCCAGGGAGAACCTATCCTCTATTCAGATTCATCACGTTCAGTCTGAAACATCAGATTAAAAAGGGGGGATGGCCGTCGGAAATGCCCTAAAAATCAGATTCGATCCATGACAACCCTCTATGAAAGCACTCATATGCGAAGAATAGCAGGGTCAGTTCTATGCCCGTTTCAAGAATTTCACCGTAATTTATCTCACCAGCGCCAAGTGTGCCATGATGGTGTAGAAAACCTTCAAAAAAATAAGTGAACAAAACATAGTTGAGAAAAGCGAGAAAAGCTGTCGCTGCTGATGGCGTAGGAATTCTTAATCTCAATAGAAATCCGTGAAGATCTTTCAATATAAGTAGTAAAAGGGGCACGCCGATAAGAAAGAGGTCGAGTCCGACATAGACAACTCCGTTCACATATTTATATATGGGCTCGTAATTATGCAGGTTGATCTCACCCTGAGCGTTGAAGCTTTTAAGCGTTTCTGGAGTTTCGATTCCGAGCAAACGCTGCCCCCAGCTTATTTCTTCAAAAAATACAAAGAGTAACAACAACGCCAAGAGTATAAAGAAATATGAACTGTTCGGCTTATATTTGAAATATGTTACGGCAAACAGGATGGCGGCTGCCAGGGCAAACAGAGTTGCAGCATTTTCCAGAGGTCCGTCTTCTTTGAGTAGCAGGCGATACAGTTCACCATTGTACAGTCCAGCATAAATCGTGAAGGCATAACACCCCACAAGTAAACAGACTGATATCCAGAAGGCATGTATTGGTATTGAATTGAAGCGCATGTAACCTCAGCGAGTACGATTTACCTGCCAGGACCTGAAGTTACATTAGAATGCACAATGGTGCTAACGGAATCCGAACCAATTTATTGCAATCGATTCTTATATGGTCCAGCCTTCATTTTACGGTAGCCCAGCGGATTCGTTCTCCGGTGATTTTGTAAGCTGGAGTAGTATATGTGAAAGTGTCATCAGCGATATTCAATTTACCATCGACCACATATTTCTCTCCATTTTCTTCACCCGCAACCACCAAGATATCATCAGTGATCACATATGTTTCAACGATCGAATCAGTTCCTCCTTTTGCATCTATTACTAACGTTGTTACTTTGCTGTTAGTTTGAAAGGTTGAAACGATGTAATGAAATTCTGGAAATGGGCTTTCTCCTTCAATGCTAATGACTCTCCAAGTAGTACCGACGAGATTGTTACCGCTAGAAGGGCGATAGGCGGTATTCGGATCATTGGTGATCATTGCCTTCGCTATTGCCGCCTGCTCTTTCTCCAGTGCCAATTTTTCTTGTTCAAGTGCTTGCTTATCTGCATAGCGGTCTTGATCGGTCCCGATTGCATACCCTGCCAGTCCTCCTACGGCAGCACCCGCAGCAGCTCCACCAACATCACCAGTTATAACACCGCCCGCTAATGCTCCTAAACCTATACCAGCAGTAGTTTTCTTCTCAACGTTTGTGGCTCCGCAGCCTACAAGCATAGGGAGCATAAGAGAAAGTAAAGCTATGGTTTTGGATGTAGTAGCTAACCAAGTCATATCTGCGACTCCTTTTAAATAAGTTTTAAATGCTGAAGCGAGAGAGATTAGTGGCACATTCTGTGGCGTTATCATTGTTATGACTTTCATGCCACAAGATGGGGTAGACAATATGGATTCAAATATTCCGTGTCAAAGTGAATGTTGGCAATGAAAACATCTCGATTGGTAGGGTTGCTCTTGGGTTAAGGCTATTCCTGCTCTGAGCAGACGAGCAAGAGCTATTGCATCACGGGTATCATTTTTAATTCGGACGCCACTCTTCTTTGGAACCATGGACGGTGCCGCGACGATACAGCGAAACCCATTATCGTTGAGATGACGATATAGTCCAAAACCACAGGGTCCAGCTTCATAGACAAAATGCAGTTCAGCTCCGGTAGAGACAAGCTTTCTGATTACCTTGTCGATGGCCTCTGGTGTGTTGTCGATTTTCCCATACAGCCTCACTTCTTTATCGGGACCATCATCAGCGAGCGCGATAGAAATTGATTTTTGATGAACATCCATGCCGACAAATTTAGTGCGAATGACCTTACCCATGACTTACCTCCTTGTTAGAGAATTAGTGTAACCTGCGGTTACAGCCCATATTAACAGGAGTGGGGGTGATCGGTTATCTGTCGGACATTATGTCTGTTAAGCTGCTCTCAGCAATCGGCCTTTGAATATAACATTGCCATTACGAAAATGATTGTCTTCAAGGCAGCCGAAGGTGATGGCTGATTATCTGTAAATTCATCACTCAAACAAAAATACTACGGGTTAGTCTGATACAGACCTCTCATCACGTAGGCCCCACCCTATTTCAGAACAGGGCACCTTGGGCTCCCTTGCCGAGAGATTAGATATAGATCCGAGAACTTGGTTTTTAAATAGGAGAGATGAAGGTTTGATTTTGTTGACCAGTTGTTGTCAAACAAAAAAGCGGTTAAGCCATTTTGGCTTAACCGCTTGAATTAACTGGTACACCAGGAGCTACTTAAAGCCTGGCTTATGATTATCAAAAAAGAATAACTGAAATCAACCTATGTATCCGATGCACCCATTATGCACCCAAACGACAAAAAGGGTTCCCGGCCGAAACCGGAAACCCTTTAATTTGCTGGTCGGGGCGGTAAGATTCGAACTTACGACCTCCTGCTCCCAAGGCAGGCGCGCTAACCAGGCTGCGCTACGCCCCGATACAATAGAAATGAAAAAGCCCGATTATAAAAACCGGGCTTGAAAAAATCTGGCTCCCCGGGACGGACTCGAACCGCCGACAGGGTGGTTAACAGCCACCTGCTCTACCAACTGAGCTACCGAGGATTACTAGTGTTTCGCAAATGCTTGTTAATACAACAAAAAGCGAAATCATCACGGTGCCGATCATCGCCTAAGTACCTGTTTTCACGTCAATCGGTTTCCGTAAAGTAGGAGGGGAATATAGCTTGTGGGGCCATGGCTGTCAACTTCTTTTTCCCCCCTCAACCATACTCAGGCAAGCGGAGCAACGGTGTGCTGCAGAAGAATCTTCAGTCCGATCAATATGAGGATGATGCCGCCAATAATTTCGATTTTCCCTTCGAAAAGATGTCCGACTTTTCGCCCTAAAATAATGCCGCCATGCGACAATCCCCCTGTTACGAAACCGATTATCAGTGCCGGAGTCAAAATCGTAATATTGAGAATTGAGAAACTCAACCCAACTGCCAATGCATCGATGCTTGTGGCAATCGATAGAAGCAATAGACGGCCGCCTGTCATCGACGGCTCGACCTCCTCGTCTTCCTCCAGTCGGCCGGACTCATAAATCATCTTTATGCCGATTCCTGCCAACAGACCAAAAGCGATCCAGTGATCATAAGCGGCGATATATTCCCTGAAACCAAGGCCGGCCAGCCAGCCGATTATCGGCATAATTCCCTGGAACAGGGCAAACGAAGAGGCGATGGTCAGAGTCTGGCGTAGCCCCATTTTTTTTATGGTCACTCCGCAAGCCACCGATACCGCAAAAGCGTCCATCGCCAAGCCAACGGCTATGACAAGAATAGAAAATAAGTCCATTGAGATCGAAAAATCGTCTGCGTGAAAAGACTAGCGTGCGGGAAAAGGGTCGAGGATTTTAGTCACGGAGCGATTCAGGTTTTTCAGAGCAGTCTGCTCGGGCTGATCTTCTGCAATTCGCCCGCTGCCGCTGCCGCGCCAGATCAACCTGCGGTTTTTAGGATCGACGGCATCTACTATAATCGTGCCTTCTTCGTACTCTTGAACTTTCCGGGGGGACTCGGTGTTTAATACCGGATCCCGATACAAGGTTCCATACCCGTAAGGAGCATAGAAATGTTCTATATTCTCCTTCTTTATTTTCTTTTTTATGGCGCCAAACCAGGCCACCAGGAAATCGGCCTGTTGTCGATCTACCTGCTCATAGCCTTTGGCCAAAAGTGCTTGTTCCACCGCCGTACGAACAGTTTGCCGCACAAGAGGGTCGTTTAACCTCACATCTTCAGCCGGTTTATCCTGCTCATGCAGCCAGCCAAAAGTCTTCAATGCAGTGAAGTCCACCGCGTCATCAACCTTACTGCCGGTCTGTAACTGTGTACAACCGGCGGCAATCATAAATATAAGCGCTATTGCAATGCGCATCATGCTTGTCTCCCCCAATCTAATTGCCGAGCAGGCCTTTTATTGTTTTCATCGCTTCTTCCATCTCCATCTGATCCTCCTGTGGAATCGCGGGTTGTCCGTCTGAGGGTATGCCCATGAAACCCTGGCCTTTATTTTTAAAACCCTCAGGATCCTTTAATGCGGACATGCTCTGCTGCGCGATCATCTGTGCCATCTGATCTGCTTCCTTGTTATGCTGGACAACGATTCCCTCGGGAAACTCAAAATATTTCTTATCGGCCCCGGTCTCTTTGATCGAAGTGGCGACAATCTTCATCTTTATGCCCATCAGATCCGTCTCGGACAAGAGGCTTATCCCGGTATCGTGTATCGAATAAACGGTCGAGCCCATGCTTGTTGTCCGGTCACAAGAGTAGCCAAGCAGTTCCTTCACATTCTGTTCGATACTCCCCTGCAGGCCTCCAATGGACACATTGGCCATTCCCCTGGCATTGTCACTCACTTTTTTCTTTTCGGCAGCACTGAGTTTGTCGTACTCCTTGATCATCAGTTTCTGGGGGTTGACCGATTTGCTTCCCGTTCTTTCCTGCAGATCGAACGAGTATATCCATTCCGGGGTGGTAATTTCGACCGAGCTGCTTTTCTGAGTAATGCCAAGTACGGTAGTGTTTGTCTGGCGATGGCGTGCCGTGGTCGCTCCGAAATCTCTAATGTAGAGTATCTCACGCCCTGATTCCAGACCTATTATCTCATAAGTTATTACCGCTTGCTCAAAAGGCAGGTTTCTAGTCCACGGGTTATTGAGTTCTGCCGACATCAGAGAAGGGATAAGCAGAATAACCACCGCCACGATCAGCCCTTTCAGTTTCATCACAGGAATTCTCCCCTCAGTGTGATTTTGTTACACAGCCTCGCGCCCACAAATCAGATGCCCCATATAGTCTCAATTCCTTTTTATCACCATTGGTCCGAAGCTCTGACAGACCGGCATGATCTCAATTCGGTTGATATTCACATGAGCCGGCCGCTCCACCGACCAGTAAATAGCTTCGGCAATATCATCGGCTGACAGAGGTTCAGCACCCTGGTAAACCTTATCAGCTTTATCCTCATCCCACTTGAAGCGGACTTTGGAGAATTCTGTTTCGGCCAGACCCGGCTCGATATTGGTCACCCGTATGGGAGTACCCTGCAGGTCGGCAATGAGATTGTTGGTAAACTGAGAGACAAAAGCTTTGCTCGCTCCGTAGGCATTTCCTCCGGGATAAGCATAATCTCCAGCCACCGAGCCAACATTAACGATATGTCCATGTTTACGTTCAACCATAGCCGGAAGAACTTTTCTGGTCATGAAGAGCAACCCTTTGATATTGGTATCGACCATCGTCTCCCAATTTTCGAGATTGGCCTCGTGGGCCATTTCGAGACCAAGGGCGAGTCCGGCATTGTTGATCAGCACATCGATGCTGCTGAACTGCTCGGGCAGCCTGTCTATCGCCCGTTCGACCTCCTCCTGGCGGCGGACATCAAAACAGAGACCATGGACCTTATCAGGGCCCAGTTGCTCGACCAGATCATCCAGCCGGTCCATTCTCCTGCCGGTAATGACCGCCTGCCAGCCCTTATCGACAAAAAGTTCGGCACAGGCTCTACCGAAACCTGATGTTGCGCCGGTAATTAAAACCGTCTTCATCATTTCAAGCTCCCCTGATAATTTAATGATTGTTAGCTCTGAATCCTATGGAAAACCGTTCGGTATCACGATTCATTCCTCATGCATTTTAAAACAGAATTCATTTTAGACAATCGAGCCAGCCCTTTTACCTGCAGATTAACCCTCAATACCAGGGAGGTCAGACTATTGGGTGTGGCTCAGAACAAAAGATTTGACTGCCTCCCGCACCCGCCGCTCAACGGTCGATTGATCTCCGGTGATTATGTTATGCCTGGTGCTGGAAAATCTCAGCAATTCCTTATTCTCGCTCCCGATTGCTTCATACACTTTGGTGCTGCTCCGGGAACCGATAACCTGATCTTCGTCGGCGCTGACTATGAGAACAGGAGGCAGCAAGTGGGTGAGCCTGTCCCGGGTTGCTTCAAGAAGTTCGCCAACCTGATGGACGCCTGCAACCGGATTGAGATGATAGTTGATATCATCGTTTTCAGGCTCGAATTCAACAAATTCCTGCTTGTCCTGATTGCCCTTCCACCTGGAAAGCAAGCGATTCCAAATATCCGTAGACGGCATGAAACGTTTGGAATAGTCCTGCAGGGTATAGGGCGGGCAGATGGCAACCACTCCCGACAACCCGGGCAGATATGACCCCAGTTCCAGCATCAGCATGCCTCCGGCCGAAAAACCGATCATGACCACCTGGCTGCAGAGCGCGCTCATAATAGCATAGCCTCGCTCGACCGCCGATCGCCAGTCCACCAGCCTCGTCCGGGACAATAGTGAAGGTTCTGTCCCATGCCCGGGCAGTCTGACCGCGTACACCCAGAAACCGTTTTTCCTCAAAAGAACCGCCATCTCTCTCACTTCCTGAGGCACAGAAAGATAGCTGTGTAAGAGAACAACCCCCGCACGTCGTGAACGAGCCGGCAACAAAAAAGGAGTGCTGAAGCGCTGGTCTATTTCACTGCCAGAACCACACTCTTCAAATTCTTGTTTGAAAAGCTGCTGATCATATTTGTAGAGTCGCCTGGCTATCGTTAGACGTACAAGCCAATCAGGCGTATGACAGACCTTCTTAAGCAGTTTCTGCACCCCTTTGAGCGGCTCGAGTTCGTTGGCAATCACCTCGCTTGGATTGCTTAGCCGGGCCTCATGGAAAGTTGCAGACTGGAGCCAATTGGGTTCGTGTTTTTTCAACTGGTCTTCCGTTGTAATCAGACACTCGGATGCCAGTCCAAGATCGACGAAGCTGCTGATTTTCTGATGACGGTCGTCGGTGAGCAGATGAATCTGATCTTCTTTCAGCGATCGGTGCAGTGTAGTACTGATTCGCTGATCTTTCTGCAAGGCGGTCGCCGCCAGATATGCTTTTCGAGCCAGGTCAATGCGGTCAAATGGTGAAAATGAGCGCTTCCTCAATAGAAAAGCCAGCAGGTGGTCATGGTTTAT
>JBPCUV010000078.1:0-8576 GCA_051010975.1 Desulfocapsaceae bacterium | reverse complement strand
AAAGAAGAGATCTCCGCAAGGCAGGATGAAGTCTCTTTTAAACAGGATGGCTCGCCTTCGGGACTGAAGTGGGAAGTTGTCGAAAGCCTTCCTGTATCTGAAGAGATAAAAAAGCAGACTGGTAATTGGCGTGACCATGTTGAAACTTATAAAATCAGTTTAGAGAACCTGGCGTCCCAGGGACTTGAAACCGTCTGTTACAATTTTATGCCGGTTCTTGACTGGACTCGCACCGATCTCAGGTGGCGCCTGCGTCATGGCGGCACCACCATGCGCTTTGACTTGGTTGATTTCGCCGCCTTTGATATCCATTTATTGGAACGTGAGGGAGCAGCTCAGGATTATTCTTCCGATCTTATTTCCCGAGCCCAGAAGCGTAGCCGTGAACTCGGCAAGGAAGATCGTGATAAAATCACCGCCAGCATCGCCTGCGGGCTCCCTGGAGCTGGCAAGAAATTGACTCTGCCGGATATACGCAGCCACCTGGAAGAATATCACGACATAGATGCCAGCCGATTGCGGAAACACCTTTTCGACTTTCTCGAAGAGGTCGCCCCTGTCGCTCAGAGACATGGTCTTCGCCTCTGCTGCCATCCCGACGACCCTCCCTTCCCCCTGCTTGGACTGCCCCGCATCGCCTCAACTGAAGCTGATTACCTGGCCATTCTGGAGGCAGTCGACCTGCCGGCAAATGGTGTGGCCCTCTGTACCGGCTCCCTGGGGGCACGCTCAGATAACAATCTACCGGGTATGATAGAGCGGCTGGGTGACCGTGTTCACTTTATTCATCTGCGAAACGTCAGAAAAGAGACCGAGGGTGTGCCCAACTCATTTCATGAAGATGATCATCTGGCCGGAGATACAGATATGGTTATTCTTGTACAAGCTATCCTTAAACAGGAACGGAAACGGCGGATGCAGGGTCGCAAAGACTGCGACATCCCTGTTCGCCCGGACCACGGGACAGACCTGCTCGACGACTTAAAGCGTCATGGACAGCCCGGGTACCCGTTGATAGGCCGCCTCAAAGGCCTTGCCGAACTGCGCGGGCTCATCACCGCCCTGTCCCATTCGAGTGTCACTGACAGGGTGACATGAAATTTTCACCAATCGATCCATTCATCGGAGGAGACACCATGAGCTTAAATCCTGTAATTACAATGCTCGGCCGGCGGCTTCGCCTGGCCCTGATCGGCGGCGGACCCGGTTCCTTCATCGGTGCCATGCACCGGCAGGCAGCCCGACTTGACGACCACTACGAGGTGGTCAGTGCTGTCCTTTCTTCGGATTCGACCCGCTCTTTAACGGCCGGCCGGGAACTCGGCCTCGACGAGGAACGAATTCACCCCAATGTGGCTGACATGTTGAAAGCCGAAACCGCTCGCGACGATGGCGCCGAGGTGGTGGCGATCATGACCCCCAACGACTCTCATTTCCCGTTTGCCAAGGCGGCGCTGGAAAACGGTCTCGATGTAATCTGCGACAAGCCGATGACTAACACCGTTGCCGAGGCTGAAGAATTGGTGCGCCTGGTAAAGGACACCGGTCTCGTCTTCTGCCTCACCCACAACTATACCGGCTACCCGATGGTACGACAGGCCCGGGCCATGGTCGGAGCAGGTCAATTGGGCGATATCCGCCTGGTGCAGGTCGAATATGTCCAGGGCGGCAAGGCCAGAGAGGACGATCCCGATCCGACTGCGGGGCCGGTACCCTGGCGATTCGATCCGGCCAAGAGTGGACCTTCACTGGTGCTTGGCGACATAGGCAGCCACGCCCACAATCTGGTCCGCTTCATCACCGGGCTTGAGGTCAGCGAGGTGGCGGCCGAAGTCGGCGCCGTGGTACCGAATCGCAAGGTGCACGATTTTGCGGGGGCCCTGCTTCGATTGGAGCAGGGCGTGCGCGGTAGCTTCTGGGTAACCCAGGCGGCTGCCGGGGTAGAGAACTGTCTCCGCATCCGGGTGAGCGGTACAAAAGGATCCCTGGAGTGGATGCAGGAACAGCCCCAGCTTCTCCATTTCAAACCGCTGGACGCCCCAGCCCAGGTCAGGACCCCAAACGGTCCAGGCACCCTGCCGCTGGCCGCCCGTTCGAGTCGGATTGTGGCTGGACATCCCGAGGGTTTTCCCGACGGTTTCGCCAATCTTTATAGCGATGCTGCCGAAGTTATCGCCGCCCGTCGTGCAGGACGCGACGCCGATCCACTGGCTTTTCATTTTCCCACCGCCGCAGACGGCCTGCTCGGTGTCCGTTTCATCGACAGCGTCCTGGCTTCGAGCGACCATAACGGTGCCTGGACCTCGTGCTGAATTGATTGAACCACAGCGGAGATTTAGTTCAAAGCATCTGCAAGTGTCTGGCTGGAGATAAATATGTGGTTATATACAAGAGACGGCTTTTACTCTGTCGTCTATGACGATTACTGCAGTGACGGCGAACTTATGATCAGGGCGCGGGTCATCGATGACCTTGAACGGTTGCTGAAGAAACTTCAAATTGATGACGCTGATATCCTGGTGATCCGCAATGCAGACTACAGATATCGCCTCAAGCTCAGCGCCGGGCAATGGGCTACCTATGTGGCGCAAGAAGCGGCGAGTATAGACTACGACAATTTCAAAAACACCGTAGCAAGAGATGCAAACGAACGCTCAACTGCCTACATGAAGTGCTGGGAAGCAATGTATCTATTCCAGGAAGCACAAGCTCAATTCAACCACTGGGACGATGACTAATTACCCAGCTCTCATCGGCAGCAGGAAGGTCGATAATTACCAGGAAGAATCTGTTTCAGGGGTGCGCCACGGAGCTGACCTGGATCAGAGGAAAGAAATCTCCTGCTTTGTATCCGGGACCCGATAACCAGTTTGAAAAGCCGGCCGTTTTGCAAGTCTCAGATACCACTCCAGAACATTGGTGAACTCAGCCATATCTATTTTATGGAATTGATAACGACTCACCCAGGGCCACACGGCTATGTCTGCAATGGTCAACTCGTTGGTCGCCACAAATCGTTGTCCTTCCAGTTGCTTGTCCAGGACGCCATAAAGCCGTCTAGCCTCCAGAAGATAGCGTTTCTCAGAATAATCTGATTTGCCTGGATTATAATGGAGGAAGTGGTGAGCCTGTCCAAGCATTGGGCCGTGTCCTGCCACCTGCCACATCAGCCACTGCATCACCTGCCATTTGTCATTGACATTTTCCGGCAATAATTGGCCCGATTTTTCAGCGAGATAAAGAAGGATAGCACCGGATTCAAACAAGGATTGCCCGGTCTCATCATCAATAATTGCCGGGATTTTGTTGTTGGGATTGATGGCTAAAAAGCCCGGTTCAAATTGCTCACCTTTGCCGATATCGATTGGTACAACTTCATATGGCAAGGAGACTTCCTCCAGCATTATTGACACCTTACGTCCGTTGGGTGTTCCCCATGTATAGAGCTTTATCATTTTTCCTCATCTTGCTTCTAGGCGTGTCAGAATGTCCGGACTCTTTTGTTCAAGGCTATTGCCCACATCTGAAGCGGGAGAGAGTAGTTCCGCTTGAACGGTTTGGTACCAAGGTCCTAGGGCTGCTTGTCAAACACCTTTACACCCTCTGGGATCTGGTACCAGCTTTGTTTTTCGCTCACCCAAATATGAATTGTAGGTTCAAAGATGCTGTCTTCGGTCATATTAACCGGCTTCAACTTCAATTTTATGGTAGCGGAATCGTCAGGGTTATAGTGATACACTCTGTTGCCGCAGGCGGGGCAGAACTTGGCGATGTTGCTGTTTCCGCTCTCAGCAATCCTGCTCCATTCCTTGAGTTCGCCCTGAAACTGAATTGCCTCAGAAGCCACTATCGCAGTCACGCTAAATGGACTGGTCGCTAGTTTTTGACACTCCGTGCAATGGCAGGCCTGAACCAGTTTAGGGGCTTCATGTAACTTATAAGTGACTCGTCCGCATTGGCACGAGCCTTCGATTGGATATTGCATTTTCCTGCGCTCCTTCTGAACCTCCGACATCCCACTCCTCGTTGATTGTGGCTACAATATGTATTCTGCCACTATATGGAAAGCCCTCCCCGGCAAAACTAATCACTCGTTTAGTCAGATCAGGTCTACTTCGGTCCCGAAGTTGATATGATAGCGGTGGAATTGCCTTGAAGAGAGTGAGGTTTTCAGAGATATCTGTTGCCAGGATAATGTATAGTTCCCCCAATAAATATCCTATTACCAATGATTATTGCCGGTAGTTTCATGCAAACACTATCCCCTCAGATTCATACAGGCGCTTTCTATGCGCTGCAGATCTGCGTCATCGTCATGCTGACCGCCTGTTCCCCGACATTCACTGCACCGCTTGCCCCCAAAGCTGCCTCTCCAAACATATCAGGACAAATTTTCACTTCCTATGATCACACCGAGTTGCCATTGAGAGTGTGGATGCCGTCCCGGAAACCAACCGGTGTGATAATCGCTGTGCATGGATTCAATGACTATTCAAATTTCATGAAAGATACCGCCTTGTCTTTTAACACCCACGACTTGGCAGTTTATGCATATGACCAGAGAGGGTTTGGAGAGACGATCTCAAGAGGAAGATGGAGCGGCTGGCAGTCGTTGGTAGAGGATCTGTCTACCTTCATAGCGCTCATAAAAAAAACGCACCCCGAAACTCCCGTTTACATCCTTGGAGACAGTATGGGAGGCGCGGTAACAATCCTGACCATGGCCATGGAAGACGCTCCCGAGGTAAACGGCCTGATACTTGTTGCACCCGCCGTTTGGGCCCGATCTGAAATGCCACTCTACCAGAGATTTCTTCTGTCAGTAGCAGCACATACCATCCCCTGGAAAAAAGTTACTGGTGGTTCTCTTAAAATCACCCCGTCAGACAATATTGAAATGCTCAGAGAGCTGGGGCAGGATCCGCTGGTAATCAAAGAAACAAGAATTGATGTCCTTTACGGATTGTCAAATCTGATGGACGAAGCCTATGACAGCGCAGAACGATTAAGTAACAGATTACTCCTTCTGTATGGTGAAAAGGACGAAATAATTCCCCAAGAACCTGTGTCATCCTTCTACCAACGTTTGCCTTTAATGTCTCAGGGGCTGCAACAGATGATTCTCTATGAGAAAGGCTATCATATGCTTTTAAGAGACCTGCAAGCTGATGTTGTGACACAGGATATTGTTGATTGGCTTACTGACCCGGCTAAACTTGTTTTGTCTCCGTAAACACTACTCACTCACCATCTTGCTCCCGGATCAGGGCAGCGTTTTTTCAATTCCGTAAACGCTTCACTGCTTCCACTATCACCTCCAGGGCACGATCGATTTCATCTTTTGTGGTGAATCTGCCGGTAGAGAAACGCAGTGTTCCTTTTGCCCATTCTTCCGGCACCTGCATGGCTTTCAATACGTGCGAAATGGCGACGTGATCTGCATGACAGGCGGCGCCCGCCGAAGCGGCGACCTGTGACCCGATTTCGTCGAGGATACGGTTAGCTTCTAACCCGAGAAAAGAGACACTAGCGGTATTGGGCAAGCGATGTTGCCGATGCCCGTTGAACCTTATCTCAGATAGTGCTGCGGCCAACCCCTCTTCCAGACGATCACGCATCTCCTGCATCTTTTCAGCATGCATCTCCAGTTCATCTGCCGCAATTTCACAGGCTTTGCCAAGACCGGCGATCTCTAAAACATTCTCAGTTCCGGCCCTGCGGCCATTCTCCTGACCTGCACCATGACAAAAAATCTCGGTTTCGATTCCGTCTCTTATATAGAGCGTCCCGATCCCTTTTGGTGCATACACTTTATGACCGGCCAATGAGAGCAGATCCACATCTAAATCATCCACCCGGGTTGGTATCTTACCCACCGATTGAGCAGCGTCAGTATGCATCATAATTCCATGTTGACGGGCCAGGGCAGAGATCTCGGCGATTGGTTGTATGGTCCCGACCTCGTTATTGGCATGCATGATCGATATCATAATGGTATCGGGACGGATTGCGGCAGCAACATCGGACGGGTTGACCAGGCCATCAGCATCAACTGGCAGAAAGGTGATGAAAAAACCATGCTCCTCCATGAAACGGCAAACCTCGAGGATGGCTGGATGTTCAACAACAGAGGTTATGAGATGGTTACCAGTCGCATAGCTGGCTCCAGCAATGCTTTTGAGGGCATGATTATTGGACTCTGTGCCCCCGCTGGTGAAAAGGATTTCAGAAGATGCACAACCAAAAATTCTGGCTACCTGCGCCCGGGATTCAACCATCGCCTTTTGTGGAACTTGGCCATAGGAGTGGCTGCTGGAGGGATTACCAAACTCTGTCTCCAGAAAGGGAAGCATAGCATCTATCACTTCGGGGGCATGGGGTGTGGTGCCGTTGTAATCGAGATAAATGGGGCGGGCCATTAGATTCATGTCCTCTGGTCATCGTCAATGGATTTATTTTGTCACGGTGTCCTGCGAATGGCCAACAAGGTTATATCGTCATGCTGGTCGGCCATGCCGGTATGGCTCTCAACTGCTTTGACGATTCTGTTGGTCAGAGAAGTGGCTGAAGTTACCGGTTCTTGCAACAATGAGAACAGCCTTTCAACAGTATAAAAATCGCCCTCTGAATTTATCGCATCTGGAACACCATCCGTATACCCGAGCAGGAGTTCACCTCGATCGAGGTATAATTGCTCGAACTTGAAACTGACACTGGCGTCAAAGCCAATCGCCGGACCCGTCGGTCTGAGCAGAGCCTTAACTCCACCGGATGGATTCGCAACAATGAGAGGTTCATGACCTGCATTGATATAGCTGAGTGCACCGGTTTCAGGGTCCAGGCAGCCAAAGAACAGGGTTGCAAACATCACCAGTTCACCATGATTAATCGCTACGTAATCATTAGTGAGTTCAACGGCTCTCAATGCATTTGGCGGCAACGGGCATGATAATGAGTCTTCAGAAACGTGTACGATTCGGCCACATGTGCCGGGAGTGGCTCGATTTGCTAGATGTTCAGTATCCGCATAGACCGAAAATACTCTGATCAAGCTGCGAAAAAGAGCCATAAAAAGCGCTGCCCCAACACCTTTATCGCACACATCAGCGACCACGAACCCCAGACTACCGCTTGGCAGTTTAAAAACATCGTAGAAATCACCCGACAATTGACGTGCTTCCCTGAAATAAGTTGAAATTTCCCAACCTGGAATTTGTGAGGGGCTTTCCGGGAAGAAATTCCTCTGTATCAGCCGGCCTTTCTCCAATTCGTTGTTGAGAATGGCAGAGAAGGCCTCTATTTGTTCATAGCTTATCTGCCGTTCTTTCTCCGCTTCTTTTCGATGGTGGATTGCTTCTGTAATTTGCTGATACATCTGAGTAAAAGTAGTGATTACATCACCCAGCTCATCACGTCGCTTTACAGAAGTTGAGTAGAATGGTTGCGCTTGCCGATCATTGCTGATGGCATCCCCGGCTTTAATCAAATCACTTCTAAGTCTGAGAATTGGTGAGACAACAATCGGTTTCAGGGCTATCCATGCTCCTGCAGTGACAAAAAAGGAGATGATAAAAACTAACCCGGCTATTCGCCAAAAGAACGCATAGAGTTCATGCTTTACACCCGATGAATCCAGCCGGGCAATAAAGATGTATTTTCCCTGCTGTCTCTCTGCCATGACCGCAAAATCGTAACTTGAATTATTGCGATCCAACAGATATGCATCTTTATCCTTGCTGATCTCATCGATTGTCAGCTCAGGCTGTTCTCCAAAAACCCCGATCAGATCACCGTCGTATCGATACAACGCTCCCCCATCGATGTCATAATACATTCGGATACTTTTTAATACTTCGACAAGTTGATCATCTGTCGTTGATAAATCAGCAACCCCCAAAGTCACAGAAACAGTTGCAGAAGTGGTCTCTTTTAGTTGAGACAGGAGTTCATTTTCCCGTCTCATTAAAGATGGGATTAAAATGATGGTTTCAATGACAATAACGCTGAAAAAGACCCAGAACACAATGCGCAGCGATAAAGATGAGGTGAGTAATTTGAGCAACCTGTTTTCGTTCCGCATTTATGCCCCTTGGCCAGTGAAATAGTGAGCTATCAATCCCCTAACCTCGTTAAAAAAACGCTATCAGTCTATCAGAAATTATTCAGTGTTCGCTTCCGTGCAATATTTTGATGTAATTATAAGCATTGTAGTTGTCTCTGGAGTCCTGCCTTCATTTTACAATAGATTGTTGCAGCACTACATCGGGAACCAAATAAAATTCAGAGATATTCTCCACCAATTTCTGTAATCTGAAACAACCCGTCAACTGAGACGAATGACCACTCCGTTAACCATAGAGACAATAATATGCTTTCATTAACGAGAACTGGTATTGCCATCTTCACTATGGCGGTGGTCTTGGGCCCCCTTTACACTGTTTCTGAATATTCAGTTGTCTCCAACTTAATCAGTGAGCTTGGTGCTCAACACACGCAGAACAATTTCATCATGTTTATCGCCTTTATCCTGCTTGGGGGATGCATCGCTATCGATGGATTAAGACCCTTTCGGCTTG
>JBPCUV010000077.1:0-3460 GCA_051010975.1 Desulfocapsaceae bacterium | reverse complement strand
GTTAAGCGACATCTTTTTCTCCCTTTGAATTGTTTGCTGCAGTTGAATAGAATTAAAGCGAATATATGATCTATAAGTGACTGTAAAGAGGAAGTACAACAAAAATTATCAAAAACATTTCAAGAGCACACCCAAAGTTTTCCCGAAACGTTCTGGAGGGATACCTGAAATTTAATAACGACATCTCCATCTTCTTTGCGCAATATGCTCAGCTCAAGTGGCTTAAAAGAGTAGAATGAACACTGGCTGCATATCATCATGAAAGCTGCTACTGATGTCCAAGCCATGACCTTTCCAGTACGTTGTTAATTGATCCCTCAGGCGAGGCCCAATCCTTCTATAAATCTTATCGGAGCAAAGCGCATATTTCAATGGCCGTTGTTTGTTCTGGGTTATGCATAGGTTCTGTCTTTCTAAACCTGCTATGAAGATGGCTGCATCAGGACTACTTTTCCTGCCCCTGACAACTGGAATGATTAATGTAATGGTATCATTGGCCGGTTCTACTGATTATCGACTTTTTACCGGCTGTCTGTCTGATCTCAGAAAAACGGAGGGTGGGTTATGGCTGAAGAGACCGAAAATAAAGGAAAATGTCTGTGTGGAGCAGTCGGGATCACCGCCTTGAGTATGAACACTCAGGTGGGGACCTGCCATTGCAGTATGTGCAGGCGATGGGGAGGTGGGCCGTTGATGACCGTCGACTGTGGTGCCGATGTAGCCTTTACCGGGGAAGAACATTTGGCGATATATGAATCTTCCGAATGGGCCCAGCGGGGATTCTGTTCAAAATGCGGCAGTCACCTCTTCTATCTGCTCAAAGATGACGGACGCTATTTCATACCGGTCGGGTTGTTTGATTCAGAAGACCAATTCCAGTTTGACCACCAGATCTTCATCGATAAAAAGCCATCGTTCTACAGCTTCGCAAATGTCACGAACAACATGACTGAAGAGGAAGTGTTTGCCAAATATACAACTGAGTAGATTACGGCTGACCCCAGCCAGTAAATCTATAGAGAACTCGTAACTCTTTCGATTACGGTCTGAAACAAGTGATAGGAGTCTGGTTTAAGGCGGGAATACTCCTGCAGCCCTTATGGAAATGAGGCCGGATTTGGTTTCTGGTAGCAGGTGGTAAAGATCATTAAATTATGCTCCAGAATCATTGGCATGGTAGAATATAACCATGAGCAACGGTATAAATCTCGGACTGATCGTATTTGTGATCATTGCCTGCGGCTGGTACATATCTTTCATGTACTATGCGCTGAAAAGTTGGAAGTCAGTCGTCTGCTATACCCTGGTGCCGGTTATTGGGATCTGCGCAACCGGCCTCACCTTCGCAACGATCGGGATTCAACATATTTATCCACCTCTCTTTCTTGTGGTACCATTGCTCGGATCCGCTATCGGAGTATACATCGGCTATCGAATAGACCAGAAAACCGGCTGATTAAATCACTATTGCCCAACCCCTTGGTGGCCTTGAGCTTCCCCTTATGATCGGTCTCGTTTTGAGTGGGATTACAGGAAGATTCCCTAAAGTCTGGAGTAACACAGCCCACGACATTGCAGGCTATGTCACTATTTCCCTTACAGCTTATCTTGGTATGCTCCCGCAGAATAAGTCAACTCGTAACTGTGGGAATATATCTCGATAAGGTTCCCAAAAGGGTCTTCACAATAAACCATCCGGTATGGTTTTTCCCCAGGGTAATACTCCCTTACCGGCATTCTCTGCCTGCCGCCGTTTTCCACAATTTTGGCTGCCAATCCCTCAACATCAGGGTCTTGCACACAGAAGTGAAAGACGCCGGATTTCCAGTATTCGAAGTTGTTTTCTCGTTGTTCCGCGTTATTAAATTCAAAAATTTCAACACCTATCTTGTCACCAGTTGACAGGTGTGCAATTTTAAAGCTGCCCCAACCTTCACCGAACACATCGTTACACATTACCCCAATTGCTGAATCGTCAGCTACGATCTCTGTCGGGGGCATGATTACGTACCATCCAAGTACTTTCGTGTAAAAATTAACCGCTTTTTCGAGGTCGGTCACAGATAAGCCAATATGGGAGAATGTTCTTGGATATGTCATTATACTGCTCCTTAATAATTATGGTTTTACCGGGTGTTACCCCGGGTTCAACGACACTATAGTGGCTGGTAATGTGTTAGCAAGAAACCACTTGATTGTTCGACTCGAATCGATTAATTCCCATTGCCTCCGATGATGAGATAAGTGAGAGATAATACGGTTTAGTTCGAGGCGCCCCACGATCAGCCGAAAATCAAAAACCTTATTATCCCCTGATGGAACATGAGGATGATTGGTTGCCACACCTAACAAAATGATTAATGCATTGAAAAGGGGAAGCCATCTGTATCCCCTCTTACTCCGTCTGCGACTACTAATCACAATAGAACAAGGACTATTATGGATGCCTCGTCAACACCGACTTCAAGCCGGGAAGAACGCATAAACAAGCTTAAACGGGCCTTCGCCTACAATCTGTTTTACAAACAGGGTATGACCACCCGTAATGCAAGTCTGAATGATTTGTATTTATCTGTTGCCCAGACACTTCGCGATAGAATGCAGCATCTCTTCGTCAATTCTGTGGAAGCGCTTTTGGAAAGAGACTCCAAAATTGTCTGTTATCTTTCAGCAGAATTTCTCATGGGGCCACACCTTCACAACAACCTGGTAAATCTCGGTCTCTACGATGACTTTTACCAGGCGGCTGCAGAAACAGGCCTGACGTTATCCGATCTTATCGAGCATGAGGAAGAACCGGGACTAGGCAACGGCGGATTGGGCCGACTGGCAGCTTGTTACCTTGACTCACTGGCAACCCTTCAAATTCCTGCAATCGGCTATGGCATACGCTATGAATACGGGATTTTCGACCAGGAAATCATCGACGGCTGGCAGAAAGAGATCAGTGACCGATGGCTGCATCCAGGTAATCCCTGGGAAATAAAGAAACCGGATCTCTGCTGTGACGTGTGGTTCGGCGGTCACACAGAGACATATACGACCGGTGACGGCTTCAGGCGAGTCCGCTGGGTTCCGGCTCGGGCTATGACCGGGATACCCTATGATACTCCCATACCAGGCTACAAGGTGAATAATGTCAACCTGCTGCGCCTCTGGAGCGCGGAGGCGCACAAGTCCTTTGATTTTGATGACTTCAACAAGGGGGACTACTATGGCGCAGTGGAAGACAAGATTAAAGCGGAAACCATCACCAAAGTGCTTTACCCAAACGACGAGCAGTTCCAGGGCAAGAAGCTGCGGCTCGAACAGCAGTATTTTTTTGTTTCCTGCTCACTTCAGGACATGATTCGTATTCACCTGCAACTCAACGATAATCTGGACAATCTGTTTGACGATTTTTCAGCTCAGCTCAATGATACACATCCTGCGGTAGCCGTACCAGAATTGATGAGATTGC
>JBPCUV010000076.1:0-4820 GCA_051010975.1 Desulfocapsaceae bacterium | reverse complement strand
TTTTTCCATTGAGGTTTCTCTGGCCGCCGGCATGCCGGTTCAGGAGATCAGCTCCAGCTCACATGATATCGACGTCAAATTCGGAAATGAGTCGCAGGCGCTTGTTAAGCTTACCAACCAAGATGGTTTCGGCGGGGATCGCGACTTCATACTCAGATACCGCTTGTCAGGCAGTCAGATCTCCTCAGGGCTCATTTTGCAGCAGGGAGATGATGAAAATTTCTTCCTGCTGATGACTCAGCCGCCAAAGCGGGTTGAACAGAACACAATCCCGGCCAGGGAGTATGTCTTCGTCATAGATGTTTCGGGTTCGATGTCCGGCTACCCTCTTGACACTGCAAAACTGCTTATCAAAGAGCTGATCGGAGGTTTGCTGCCGACCGACACTTTCAATGTGATGTTTTTTGCCGGCGACTCAGATGTATTGTCGCCAACCTCCGTTTCTGCCACCCCGACAAACATTCAGCGGGCCATGAACATGGTCGATGGCAGCGAAGGCGGTGGTGGAACGGAGTTGATGAAGGCGATGAAGCGGGCAATGAAGCTGCCCAGACACGAAGGAGTCTCAAGAACGATGGTCGTTATCACCGACGGCTATATAAACGCCGAACACGAAGTCTTTGAGCTGATACAGCAGAACCTCAATCATACCAATGTCTTCACCTTTGGTATCGGCAGCAGTGTCAACCGCTACCTGATCGAAGGAATGGCTAAATCGGGCCTGGGGGAACCTTTCATCGTCACCAAGGCCAACGAGGCGCAAGCTGCGGCGGACAGGTTTGCCCAATATGTCTCAAACCCATTATTAACCGACATTGACGTCACCTTCGATGGACTCGAAGTCTACGATGTGGAACCGCCGACCGTACCGGATCTTTTCGCCGAACGGCCCATTATCGTATTTGGCAAGTGGAAGGGCGAGCCAGCAGGACTGGTGACCGTCTCAGGAATTAACGGTGAAGGAGTCTATCAGAGAAAAATTCCGGTCGGCGGGGCAGTTACAAAAGACCACGATGGCGCCTTGAACTACCTCTGGGCCCGAAACCGAATCTCCCGTATTTCTGATTTTAAAGCCCGGAAGGGCAACAAGCACAATCGAGACGAGATCGTCTCCCTGGGCTTGAAGTATAACCTGTTGACGCCCTTTACCTCTTTTATTGCGGTTGATGAGATCATCAGAAACCCAAACGGGGCCAGCAAAGATGTGAAGCAGCCCCTTCCCCTGCCTAAAAATGTTTCAAATCTGGCCGTCGGCGGCGGCGTAAAGACCGTTTCTGAACCAGGCCTTTTTCTCCTGGCTGCACTGCTGCTTGCTTCAACTCTGATCCCGAGCCTTCGCAGGAGAAAAGCTTAGCAGATGGGAATAAACTGGACACCATCGGCCGCAGTGCAAAAGGCGATTATTGGCTCCATCGTACTCGCTGTGGCCTACCTGCTCAAATCACATTACAGCAGGGCAACCAGCGAAGATTTGATCTGGATAATTGGGCCTGTCGCCTGCCTGGTGGAATTGTTCTCCGATCTCGATTTCGTGCACGAACCGGGATACGGCTGGGTTGACTTTGAGCATGATGTTGTAATCGCACCGGCCTGCGCCGGGGTCAACTTTTACATCATCGCCTTTTGCATGTCGGCCTTCCAGCTGACCCATAGGATCCACCCATTCTTCAAAACTCTGACAAGAATATTAATTGCTGGATTCTTATCCTATATTGTCACAATTCTTGCCAACGTCATGCGGATTTTGTTGTCGAGCTATTGTTACGACATCGAATTCCATTCGTCATGGTTAACAACCGATGAAGTCCACCGGATCGTCGGAACCTGCATCTTTTATTTGCTTCTCTTTTCCTATTCCAGGGCCATTTCTGCGTGGGCTGACCGCCAGGCACCCGACCACCGAAATGATCACGCCCGGATTCCGATAACCAGGCTCTTGATATATTTTGTTCCGCTACTCTGGTACCTGGCCTTCTCCCTTGGGGTTCCTCTTGCCAATCAGGCGTTTCAGGTTAACCCGGAGATGTTTGTCAGGCATGCACTGCATGTTGTGGTGGTGACTGTTGTCTTGACCCTGGTATGTATTACTTCTCATTACCTGATCATCCGTTCCAGAACTATGAGCCCTCCCCCTATTCTGTAAAGGGCTCACGCATCGTGACAAACTCTTCGGCACTGCTTGGATGAATGCCCACGGTGCGGTCGAATTCGGTTTTGGTAGCCCCGGCCTTCAGGGCGACCGCAAATCCCTGCATGATTTCTCCTGCGTCCGGGCCCACCATGTGCACGCCCAGAACCCGGTCGGTATCGCCGTCCACCACGAGTTTCATAAGTGTTTTTTCATCAACCCTGCCGAGGGCATATTTCATCGGTCTAAAAATAGTTTTGAAAATCACGACATTGTCAAAACGTTCCCGGGCCTGAGCCTCAGTGAGACCGACCGTGCCCAGCGGCGGCTGGCTGAAGATCGCGGTCGGGATATTGGAGTAGTCCATCGTCCGGTCTTCCCCGCCGAAGTGGTTGGCTGAAAAAACGCGGCCCTCATTGATCGCCACCGGCGTCAGGTTCATTCGATCAGTCACATCACCGATAGCATAGACATTCTCCACGGACGTCTGCATCCGCTCATCGATCTCGATGGCCTCCGTGTCGTTCAGCGTAACACCGATCTCTTCGAGTCCGAGACCGGCTGTGTTGGGTTTGCGTCCGGTAGCAAAGAGCACCTGATCAAAGACCCTGCTGTCACATTCCTCGCAGATGACCCGCAGACCGTCCGCCATTTTCTCAACCCGTTCGACGTTGGTGGCACACCTGATCGTGATTCCCTTTTTCACCTGCTCGGCCAGCATATGTTCGGCAAGATCCGCATCGAACCCCCGCAGGAGGCGGGAGCTTCGCACAACCCGGGTAATCTTCACGCCAAGCCCGTGGAAAATGGAGGCGAATTCCTGGGCAATATAACCGCCTCCGACTATCGCCATGGTGCGTGGCAGCTCGGTGAGCAAAAATACGTCGTCCGAGATGATGACATGCTCCCGGCCGGGGAACTCTGGTACAAAGGGGGAACCGCCGGTGGCAATCATGATCCGGTCGGCGGTGATCTTCTCGTTGCCGACCTGCAAGGTGCGTGCATCCAGAAAACGCGCCGCACCCTGGTACACCCGCACATTGAACTTCTCCAGCAGACCGTCGTAGATACCGTTGAGCCGCCGCAACTCCGCCTGGACCCCGTCACGCAATTCGGCCCAGTCAAGTGTTGCATCACTGCAGGTCCAGCCCAGACTCACGGCATTGCATAAATCTTCCGCGGCCAGCGAGGCATACATCAGGAACTTTTTCGGAACACAGCCACGATTCACGCAGGTACCGCCGAGGCGCTCACCTTCAGCCAAACCGACCTTGGCCCCCAGTGCCGCCGAACTCCTGGCACAGGCAACCCCGCCCGAACCTCCTCCAATAACAAAAAGATCATAGTGGGCCATGACTTAGCTCCATTTATTTAATAGTTGATCCAGACTATTCGCAAAGGCCTGTTTATCACGGGGGCCCAATGCCGGCGGGCCACCGGTTTCTATACCACTGGACCGTAAAGAATCCATAAAATCTCTGGTACTTAACCGCTCTTTTATATTCTCTTCAGAATAGACTTCCCCACGTGGATTAAGGGCAAAAGCTCCTTTTTCCACAATTCTGGCAGCTAACGGAATATCGCCTGTCACTACCAGATCACCAGACACAACTTTATTTACTATTTCGTTGTCAGCAACATCCTGGCCCTGCGGAACTCGGAGAAAACTAATATTTGTAGATTTTGGTATGCGGAAATGACTATTAGCGACCAGGGTTAATTGCGGTCCTCTCCTATCCGCTGCTTTGTACAAAATTTCCTTAATCACTACCGGACACGCGTCCGCATCTACCCATATTTTCATTTCATTTTGCAAACTGGTAAGTTAACCGGTGTGAATCACCGCCACCATTTAAACGGCAGTCAAAAGGCTATGTTTTATGCTGTCCCTGCACCTCGCCCAGAAACAAAATAGCCCCGAGCTATAGTATTCAATTTCCTGAATGATGGACTTTGCACTTCTTCTCCCATCCTTTGTTGATCTCTACCCTGTAGGATTCATCATTCAAGAATCTAGCGTATTCTTTAAGGTCTGATTTAAACTGCATATCCAGTACCTTGGCCATCATACAGGTCATCGCTTTCTTTTCTTCTTTGGTAAGCTCTCTTGGTTCAGTTTCTGATTGTGCTGCCATGTCTATAGCAGTATCTACCATCTGCTCAGGAGTTGCTTTGTGCAGTCCCATCTTAATCGCCATGGCACGAGTCATCTCGGCTTCCTTTATATGGTTCTGAGTTAGTTCAAACGATAAAGCTGTTGCCGGGATAAGTGCGCAGATGAGGGCTATTTGAATGAATTTCATAATATTTCTTTGGTCCTGAATCAATGGCAAAAGGTCTGTTATCTGGCGGCCTGACGAGATAGACGAATGGATTATCCAGTTGCCTGGATCAAAATAAAGTAGAAGGGCAGTTTCTTACTATTCAGTACATTGTTGACAGACCGTGGCTGTCAATCTGGGCACGGTTATTCTGGCCAACACAGGATCAGTAGAGCGTTGTCCACACCTTGTCCACAAACTCTATATAATCGAATTATTTTAGGACTCTCGATAGAGCAGGGTAACGGTGAGGTTTCGTTCGAGCTCATCCTTTCTAACCGTTATAGATTCGGACTGCAACGTGTGAACGATCTCAACATCCGGGTTTTCTGCCAACCACTGATTGAGCTGCAATTCTCCCGGTGGGTTGA
>JBPCUV010000075.1:0-4780 GCA_051010975.1 Desulfocapsaceae bacterium | reverse complement strand
AAACTGAGGAAATCAGTCAAAAGACCCACACGGTGGGGACCCTGGATGAAGCGTTGACGCTGACCAATGAGATAAATGGCCTGAAGATTATCAGGCTTGAAGAACTCGAACCGGACCAGACTTATCGACTGCGGGTCAAGGCTGATCTCTATAAGAAAACGCTCCCACTGAGTCTGCACTCCGTCATTCCCTTTGTCTCCTGGTGGGACCTCAAAACTGACTGGCACTCCATCGAATTTATCTATTAAGCCTAAAACCAGGTCATGGCAGGACAAGACGGCATCCAGATCACCGATCGTAGATCAGCAGAACTCATGGTACTGCGGCCGGAGACATCCGCGGAGCAAAGGCGCCAGAAGAGAAGAATAGTCACTCGGGTAATCGTCATCTGTCTCGGCCTGATACCGCTGTTTATCTGGCTTCAGGCGAGGCTTTTCGAAAGGGACATACAGCTTCCTGTCAACTCCAATATCGCGATTTTTGCGCTGATCAACCTCAACGTAATCCTCGTTCTGGTTGTCCTCTTCCTGGTTCTTCGCTATCTGGCGGAGTTGATATTCGAGCGTAAAAGCAACGTCATGGGGAGCAAGCTGCGCACTAAACTGGTGGTCTCCTTCCTCTCCCTCTCGTTACTTCCCACCATTTTGCTTTTTTTCGTTGCCCTGCAGTTCATCTCTTCAAGTGTCGACTACTGGTTCAACTCGAGCATTGAGCAATCCCTGGAGGAATCTCTTGACCTTGCCCGTTCAGTTATAGCCGATACCCGCGAGCAGGCCGCCGGCAGTTCGGAGAGAATTGCCGACAAGATGGATGGTCATAAAGTTGAATCTCTGAGCAAAGAAACCATGACCTCTCTGCTCAATCAGATGCTCTATCTGACCCCGGCCTCCACACCTTCTATGCTTACCCTGCGTGTCGATCAGGCTGATCTCGAAGTAACTGTGGCAACCAGGGGACTCCGGGCCATAGCCCCGCCCAAAATACCGGTGAAGACGCTCCAGCAGGTCCGCTCCGGAAAAGAAGCCGAATCACTGATACAGATGACCGAGCGGGGAGAATTGGTGCGGCATGTCACAGCAATTAATCTGGGGCCGCCGCCAGGCCATCGTTCCATTTTGATCACTTCACTGCTTATCGATCAGGAAAAGCTCGACAGTATGACACGCATCTCCAGCGGCATAGATGATTACCGGCAACTCATCCACCTCAAGGATCCATTCAAGTTCTGGCTGTTGCTGATCCTGCTGATTGTCACCCTGCTGATCGTCTTTGCCGCCATCTGGTTCGGTCTGCGCATCGCCCGCACCATCACTGAGCCGGTAGACAGACTTGCTTCGGCCACCCAACGCATATCCGAGGGCGATTTCGAATTCACCATGGAAGAGTCTTCCGATGATGAAATCGGCCAGCTGGTCAACTCTTTCAATACGATGACCAGTAATATCAACACCAGCAACAAACAACTGGCCGAAACCCATCTGGCACTCAAGCAGAGCTCCCAGCAATCAGAGCAGCGCAGGCGTTACACCGAGATTATCCTGCAGAACGTCTCCGCCGGTGTGGTATCTCTTGACGATCACGGTAGAATCACGACCATCAACAATTTCGCCGCGAAACTGCTGCGCATCGACCGCTCGAAATTCATAGGCTTAACCTACCGCGAGGCACTGCCGCGAGAATATACTCATGTTCTCGATCGTTTTATCGAGGAACTCTACACCACCGGCAAGATAACCATCGAACAGCATCTGAAAGTGAGCATCAACCGGATGCGGCTCTCACTGCTGGTTAACTTTACCCGTCTCGAAGATGACGAGGGGAATCCCATTGGTTTTGTCCTGGTCTTCGACGATTTGACCAAGATCGAGCGAATGCAGCGCATGGCGGCCTGGAGAGAGGTGGCCAGACGCATCGCTCACGAGATCAAGAATCCCCTTACCCCCATACAGCTTTCCGCCCAGCGACTGCGCAAACGCTACCCGGAGATTCTTCAGGAAGAAGATTCGGTATTTGACCGCTGTACCGACACCATTATTACCCAGGTCGAGGCGCTCAAGAGGTTGGTCAGCGAATTCTCCCAGTTCGCCCGGATGCCCAAAATCAACAAATCGGCGGGAGATCTGGTGGCGCTTGCGGCAGAGACCTTGGTTCTTTATCAGGAAGGTCACAAACATATCGATTTCACCCTGCTCGTGGAACATGAGATACCGATCTTCGATTTTGACGCCGGCCAGATAAAGCGCTGCCTCATCAATCTGCTGGATAATGGTGTTGCGGTCCTGCCGGACGGCGGTAAGATAGATGTGGAACTGACAGTCAACATGTTCGCCCAGTCGGTTCTGCTCAAGGTCTTTGACGACGGTCCCGGAATCAGCAAGGAGCATAAACTCAGACTCTTCGAACCCTATTTTTCGACCAAAAAAAGCGGCACCGGCCTGGGCCTTGCCATTGTCTCCACCATCATCAACGATCACGGTGGATATATAAGGGTGCAGGACAACACGCCGAGCGGCTCGGTTTTTACCATCGAGTTGCCACTAACCAACAACAGCGGCTACGCCCAGCGCGACTCCGGCTTTTCCTGAACCCGGCGACTGTGCCTGACTCCAATTGTATGAATGGCCCATGAATAAGCAAATTCTCATTATCGACGACGAGTCTGGTATCCGGGAGTCACTCTCCGGCATACTCGAGGACGAAGGTTTCGATACCCTCACTGCACCTAGCGCTGAGGAAGGGCTGGAGCTGCTCGAAACGGAAAACGTTGCACTGGTCCTGCTTGACATCTGGCTGGGTGAAGGAATGGACGGTATGACGGCGCTGCCCATGATCAAGGAACGCCAGGATATTCCCGTCATCATGATATCCGGTCACGGCACTATCGAAACAGCAGTCCAGGCAGTCCAGAACGGCGCCCATGATTTCATCGAAAAACCGCTCTCCTATGACAAGGTTATCCTGTCGGTGGCCAACGGTCTGCGCTATGCCCATCTCGAAAACGAAAATCGGCTGCTTCGTGAACGTTCAGTCAACAAAGCAAAAATAACCGGCCAGTCAGAAGTGATTGCCTCACTGCATCAGCAGATTGAGATGGTCGCTCCGACCGATGCCTGGGTGCTGATCTCCGGTGAACACGGAACAGGCAAGGAACTCGTGGCCCAGGCCATCCACAGCCTTTCTGCCAGTGCCAGTCAGCCGATGATCGAAGTTAACTGCGCAGCAATACCCGAAGAACTCATTGAGTCAGAGCTGTTTGGCCACGTCAAAGGTTCATTCACCGGTGCCCAGTCAAATAAACGCGGCAAATTCGACCAGGCCGACGGCGGCATCCTTTTCCTCGATGAAATTGGCGATATGAGCCTGAAAACCCAGGCCAAAATCCTGCGGATCCTTCAGGAGCAAAAATTTGAGCGGGTTGGCGGCAGCAAGACCATCAAGGTCAATGTCCGGGTTCTGGCAGCCACCAACAAGAATCTTGAACAGGAAATCAAAGAGGGTAACTTCAGGGCGGATCTATTCTATCGACTCAACGTCGTACCGATCCACGTTCCGCGGCTGGCTGAACGGACTGAGGATATTCCTGAGATTGTGGCCGATCTGATGCAGGGGTTGAAGGATAAAGGGTTAGAACCTAAAAAACTGACCGATAATGCCTTCGCAGAAATGAAGAATCACAGCTGGCCCGGCAACGTCCGCGAGTTGAGAAATTTTGTCGAGCGAATCGCAATAATGTGTCCCGAGGAGATTGTCGACGGTGACCGAATCATGACCTTTCTGGGACTGTCCGATCAGGGCACCACGCCCATCCGGGAGAGTACCCTGACCCCATTCAAAACCAACAATTTCAAAGAGGCCCGTCGGCTTTTTGAACGCGAGTACCTGCAGGTAAAGCTGGAGGAAAATGGCGGCAACATATCCAAAACCGCAGAGGTAGTCGGACTGGAGCGTAGTCACCTGCATAAAAAATTGAAGAGCCTGGAAATATTAAACTAACTGAGCTGCCGTTATCGTCGGAGTCTCAGATCAACTGGAGAATTACAATGGTTTTTCCCGAATATCGTCCGCGGCGGATGCGCCGCACCGAAACCTTGCGGGGGTTGATCCGTGAAACAACGCTGTCAGCCGATCAGCTGATTTATCCGCTTTTTATTGTCCCCGGCAAAAACGTGAGAAATGAGGTTCGATCCATGCCGGGAGTTCACCAGATCAGTGTCGATCAGCTTTCCAGGGAAGCTAAAGAACTCCAGTCGGTTGGTGTCAACTCAGTGATGCTTTTCGGTATCCCCGAGAAAAAAGACGGCGTCGGATCCGGTGCTCATGACAAGAATGGAATCGTCCAACGGGCTATTAAGGAGTTGAAAAACAAGTCCCCGGAGCTGCTCGTCATCACCGATGTCTGCCTCTGTGAATACACCGACCATGGTCACTGCGGATTTCTGGTGAACAACGAAGTCGATAACGATTCTACCCTGGAAATTCTGGCAAAGACTGCCCTGTCTCATGTGAGGGCCGGGGCCGATATCATCGCCCCTTCTGACATGATGGATGGACGGGTTGGAGAAATTCGAGCCACGCTTGACGAAAATAACTTCGAAATGATCCCGATCATGTCCTATGCGGTCAAATACGCTTCGGCGTTTTACGGTCCCTTTCGGGATGCAGCCGACTCTACCCCGCAATTCGGCGACCGTCGAGGCTACCAGATGGACCCCGCCAACAGCCGGGAAGCGTTGAGAGAAGCAACACTGGATGTTGACGAGGGAGCCGATGTGCTCATGGT
>JBPCUV010000074.1:0-11942 GCA_051010975.1 Desulfocapsaceae bacterium | reverse complement strand
CTTCTATGTAATCCATTCCAGCTGATTGCATGAGGTTCTTTGGTGCATCATGAACATCAAGACCACGACAGAGATGACAAGGCGCGTGAAAAGTCACTTTCTTGCCGTCGCCGTCAAAATCTTCTGGATTCACCTTGAGCACGTCGTGAACGAAAGAAGAGAGGTCGATGACTTTAGCGCAGAATGCATCAACCTGGTCCGCCAGTTTGTGATTATTCTCAAGCAGTACAGGATAGTTGTGCTTCAGATGCGAAGCACAGGAAGCACAGAGGGTGACGATATAATCAACCTCCTCATCTATAAAAGCTTTAAGGTTTTGCAGGGCAACCTCTCTGGAAACCTTCTTATCACCCATCATTTGGACCGGAAGCCCGCAGCACGATTGTTCCATCGGAAACACCATGGCAACATCATGATCCCTAAATAGATCAACTGCGGCGATCATCTGCTCAGGATAGACAAAATCCTGAACACACCCGGAAAACAATCCGACGCGGTATTTAGGGTTCTCGACCCGGGGTTTGATCTCCAGCCAGACATCACGAAATGGTTTATCGGCAATGGTGGGCAGCGCTTTGAAATCATGCTCTTTAAAAAACATCATTGGCAAATGACGCATAAAGCCGTCATCCCCGGAAACTGGTTTCTGTGCCCACTTGGCAGTTTTGAGCAGAGTATGAAAAAGCTTTCTATTTCTCATTATCTTGCCCAGCAGCAGACTAGGCAGCGGCTGACCGTCTTTTTCCTGAATCCGGACGTGAATTTCCTTAATCAAGCGGGGCAGATCGATTCCCCCGGCACAGATATCTCTGCAGGCTTCGCAGTTTATGCAGTTCTGTACCAGATGTTTGGCGTTTTCTTCACCGTGGAAGAAGTAAGTGAGAATCAGGCCGATGGCACCGATATAAACATGGCCCATCTTGTGACCGCCCACCAGTCGATATACCGGACAGACGTTGGCACAGGCGCCACAGCGTACACATCTGAAAACCTGAGAAAAGAGCGGATCGGCGACCATCTCACGGCGGCCGTTATCGAGCAGTACATAGTGAACCTCTTTTCTTTGCCCCTCACTGGCTCCGCACTCGTTGGCCCCGGTCACCCAGGTCACATAGGAAGTAATAGCCTGGGCAGTAGCATTTCTTGTCAGCACCTTGACCTGAGACAATGCATCACCAATGGTGGGAACCAGTTTGTCGATGCCAAGAAGCGCGACATGTACGCGCGGAATCGTAGTGACAAGCCTGGCATTTCCCTCATTGGTAACGATACCTATCGAGCCAGTTTCGGCGACTCCGAAGTTGGCTCCGGTTATACCCATCTCACCTTCGGCAAATTTTCGCCTCATCTGGTGCCTGGCAACCTTGACCAGCTTCTCGATCTGTTCATCTTCCTCCTTACCGGTGACTTCAGAAAATAAATCCCTCACATGATAACGTGACAGATGAATAGCCGGCATGACCATATGGGAGGGCGGTTCATCACGAAGCTGGATAATCCATTCGCCCAGATCTGTCTCGGTTACCTCAAAGCCTTCAGCGACCATGGATTGCACGAGATGAGTCTCTTCAGCAGTCATGGATTTGGTTTTTATGACTTTTCGGCAACCGGCCTTCAAGCCAATTTCGTTGATGATGGCATTGGCTTCGTCGGCATCTTTGGCATAGTGAACCACGACGCCAGCCTCTTCTGCTTTACTGGTAAATTGCTCAAGATAATGGTCGAGACTTTTGAGGGTCTCATCCTTCATGTCGGCCACATCTGAGACCAGCTGTTCCACATCGATTTCGGAGAAGGCGTTGTCCCGCCCGACCCGGTAGGCTACGGCGAATTTATCAAGCGCCGAACGCAGGTACTCGTTGTCCAGAGATTCCTGACATTCCCGGCGATAGGTTTTAAGGCTTTTTGCTTCCGACATGGTCAGTCCTCCAAAATCAAAATATGAAGCTCGAGCGGTCCATGAACGCCGATAGAGAGAACACGCTCGATATCAGCAGTTCGGCTTGGCCCGGTGATAAAAGCTGTGTAAGTTGGCGACTCAAGCATGAATTTTTGCAGCTGCTTCTCGGCTCCATATCCATCGGCAAAAATTTTAGATTTGGGCAGCACGCACACATGAAACTCACAGAGCATGGTTGCCAGGCGAAGTTCTTCATTCGGGCAGTTAAGCACCAGAGTACCCGTTTCGGCAAGTCCGAGGTCCCCATAGGTGAGTCCGACATCGACCCCGACGAAATTGTCCCGCATCCCAGAATCAATACAGTCGATGGAATTCTCCGTGCACCTTTCTTTAAGCAGACCATACTCGGACTCAGAGAGAAATGGGGCCGCTATAACCTTGCGAAGTCCGGAAATATCGACAGCTTCATCACTTATCGCATACCGATTCAGCGGCCGCTTGAGGCACAACTCTACGGCATAATTCACCGCTTGCTCAAAGGATGTAATTGTCGAGACCACGGCCGCGGAAATTTCTGCCTTCTCAACAAATCTGTCAAAATCTGAGGAATGCTTTGGAACTGCTTCCTGGGTTTCAGTCATTGTTTTACATCCTGTAAAGATTTTGCGTCTTCAACAACGCATATGCTCTCTCTGGCGATTGCCAGTTCCTCGTTGGTAGGTATGACCCAGACCTGAACACGGCTCTTCTCTGCATGCAGGGAGACCGCTTCTCTGAACCTCTGTCGGTTTTTTTCAACATCGAGCTGGATGCCAAGATGCTCCAGGCCGGACAGCGATTTTTCTCTGACGATCGGATCGTTTTCACCAATTCCTGCAGTGAACACCAGGGCGTCAACCCTGCCGAGTACCGCCATATAGGCCCAGATGTATTTTTTATTTCTGTAAGTCTGGACCTCGAGGGCCAGACTGGCGAGTTCATCTCCTGCGTCAGCTGCAGCATGAATGTCACGCATGTCGTTGAGGCCACAGATGCCTTTTAACCCCGAATCCTTATTCAGCATACCATCTATCTGATCCAGATCCAGACCAGCGGTTCGTTGCAAAAATGAATGTATGGCCGGATCCACATCACCGCTTCTGGTGCCCATGACCAGTCCTTCAAGCGGCGTCATTCCCAGCGAGGTATCGATGCTGCAACCGTTTTCGACTGCGCTCATGGAACATCCATTGCCGAGATGTATGGTAATGAGATTGGTCTCGGACGCTTGTCTGCCCATCAGTCTGGCGCATTCTCCTGCAACAAATTTATGAGATGTACCATGAAATCCATAACGGCGAACTCGATGACGTTTATAGAGTTCATAGGGCAACGCATAAATATGAGCCCATTTGGGAATCGTCTGGTGGAAAGCGGTATCAAAGACAGCTACCTGCACTATTCCAGGAAACAGTTTTCTGGCCACCCTGATACCGTCAAGATTAGCAGGGTTGTGTAATGGAGCCAGCGGAATATTCTGTTCGATGGCAGCAACCACTGTATCATCGATAATTATCGGTTGATGAAACGCTTCTCCTCCATGGACAACGCGATGTCCAACAACTCCAATCTCCTGACTGCTGCCGACCACACCTTTCCGTTTATCGCAAAGGACGTCGCCAACCATTTCCATTCCCTGCTGATGATCGGCGATCTCCGTCTCTATCTCAATTGTGCATTGCGCTGATGATCCAGGACGCATCAAACAACTGATTTTACCCTGTTCATCGCCAATACGTTCAACAAGCCCCGAAGCCAGGACCTGTTCTCCTTTCATCTCCAAAAGCTGAAATTTTATCGAGGAACTTCCGGAATTTATAACCAGTGTTTTCATAGCCTAGAGATCTTCCACCTGAGCCTGAACCGCCGTGATGGCCACCGTGTTGACGATATCATCAATGGTGCAGCCCCGTGACAGATCATTTACCGGTTTATTAAGCCCTTGCAGGATCGGACCGATGGCCACCGCGTTGGCGGCACGCTGAACGGCCTTGTAGGTATTGTTGCCGGTGTTCAGATCGGGAAAGATAAATACCGTAGCCCGGCCGGCCACTGCGGATCCCGGCAACTTGGTGTTTGCCACTTCGGGATCGATAGCGGCATCGTATTGCAGAGGACCTTCCAGTATGAAATCGAGATTTCTTTCCTTTATGAGATTCTGGGCAATCTGAGTGGCTTCCGCCACTTTTTCCACATCCTCTCCTTTGCCGGAGGTGCCAGTCGAATAACTGAGCATGGCTACCCTCGGCTCGATACCGAAGGTGCGTGCCGTTTCAGCAGAACTCAAAGCAATCTCGGCAAGCTGAGAGGCTTCAGGGTTGGTGTTGACCGCACAATCACCGTAAACCAGTATGCGATCTCGCAAGCACATGAGAAATACTGAACTAACGATGGTAAAACCAGGCTTGGCCTTAATAAATTCAAAGGCAGGGCGAACTGTGTGAGCCGTGGTATTCAAAGCTCCGGATACCATACCGTCAGCGAACCCTTTGTAGACCATCATGGTGCCGAAATAGGTGGTGTCGGACATCCTGTCTCGGGCCATGTCCTCTATGACGCCCTTATGCTTGCGCAAAGAGATGTAGGTCTGGACGAAATCCTCAAGCATCGGACTGGTCTGGGGATCGATCACTTCCACCCAAGTGAGATCAAGACCATTGGCAGCAGCAAGTGCCCGGACCTGATCCTCCCGACCGAGAATAGTCAAATCTGCGACTCCACGCCTGAGCAGAATGTCAGCCGCCCTGAGAATGCGCTCGCAATTTCCTTCCGGCAAGACAATTCGCTGGCGATTCTCAGCGGCCCTTTCGGTCAGTGAATACTCGAACATCTTGGGAGTGATTCTGGCTGGACGATCAGTGATCACGTTTTCCCGTAACTCAGCGACATTTACATATTTTGAGAAATCACCAAGGGCCGTTGCTATTCTGGGCTGATCACCAGCCTCAATATGTCCGTAGAGCTCATAGAGCTGTTGCACCACCAGATAGGTATGCCCTTTAACACAGATGATCGGTACGGGCGAGCCCGACCAGCCTTCTATCAGGCGACGAACATTGTCCGAGGGTACCAGTCCACCGGTAAGCACAATACCAGAGACTTCGGGATAAGAGGTCGATGAGCGGGCTGACAAGCTGGCCAAAATGATGTCGTGGCGGTCTCCGGGTGTAATCACCAAACATCCCGGAGAAAGATATTCGAGAAAATTTTCAACCCGCATGGCGGCCACCACATAATCTCCCACCACCATGTTTAATCCTGCCGCCCCATACATCACACTGCCATTCAGCCAACGGTTGACATCACCCACTGTGGGGTTGGCCAGGGCCGGATTCTCGGGGATAACATAGAACGGCAGCCCCTCGTCTGGATGATATCTCCGCCTGATGTCAGAGAGGATCTGGGATGTCAAACCCTCAGGCGCACGATTTATAATCGAGGAAACAAGAATAAGTCCTTTTTCTTTGTGGCTGTCAATAGACACCTGAACTTGTCGAATCATCTCATCGACTGTTTTCTTACGTCCCGAAGAAATTAGTAGTACAGGTGCGCCCAGATTGGCCGCGATATCGCCATTTATCTCTGATTCGAAAGTAGTATCCTGTCCCCTGAAGTCGGTTCCCTCAATCAAAACGAAATCGTATTCATCAGCAATCTCACGATATTTCTGAAGAATGAGGTCATGCAGATCGTCCTCACGACCGGAGTTGATCATCTCGTAAGCGGTTTTCAAGGTACAGCCATAGCAGGTTTCATATTCCTGCTCGAGCTTGAAATAGTCCAGAATGAGAGTAATGTCGTGGTCCGGTTTCTCCTCTATCTGGTCACTGATTATCGGCCTGAAAAAAGCCACTCGGTGAAGCTGATTCAGCAGCATCTGCATGATGCCGAGTACGATGACCGACTTTCCACTGCGTTCTTCGGTGGCGGTTACGTAAAGATTGTTGGGCATGTGTTCAGTGAATTTGAATTGAGATTAAAGGATAATGACCGCGTCAGCACTGGTCAGCAAGGAGCGGATGACTCGTAGCGCTGTCTCGCTGAGGATAGGGAATTTAGCACAAATCAGGGTAAATGGACATATGCGTTTGGGGGTATGGGGGCGAAATCTTCACTTCCGGGAACCTTCCAGAGCAATTTGAGCGCGGCTGTTCCTTTCCTCTGGAAATATTCGACCAGCAGCGGGTAGTGCCCGGTCTTGTTTATAGTGACACTGCCGATGTTGGAGAGACGGTCTGAATGTTGTTCCGGGTCGCTTATCACCATCTCACCACTGAGCATGACGTTGACACCGTCATTGGACAGTGCCTGAAACTGATACACCCCTTTTTCTTTGAGCACCAGATAACCCATCATACGCATGGCTACGCCCCTGTTGGTGCCGCTGTCAAAGACCTCTTCTTTGCCAAACTGATGATTTAACTCAAAAATTGGTTTGCCTGTTTTTTTGATGAAAGAGGAACTGCCATTTTGGGGTATGGCATCCAGATCCCGCTCAAAATATTCAAGGTAATAGACAACGCTCAATCCTTTTGCCAATATCTCCAGTGAAACGATCTCGGGTTCAATTTCTGTTACCTGCAAAGGCGCGTATTCGACCGGCTCGCTGAAATCTTTGGCAGCATCAGCATGTGGTGCTGCGAACAAACAGAGTGCTCCGATTAACAACAGCCATTTTTGTCCAGGTTGCGATCGCATACTTTTTCCCCTTTGCTGATCTGATTTATTTCATGATGAACTGGTTTCAAATCTATTCATTTCCTCTGAAAATACAAATTCATATCCTTTCAATCTCAAGGTTCGTGATTATCTCAAATTAAGTATGACGAGAGATCGAACGGATCAATCATATATTGTGCTTGAAGATATGGCGAAAGTAGATTCTTTTTAGCTTAGGCATGATCGTCCATGCCGTTCCTTAACCATCCCATAGGTTCGGATCCTGCTCGGATCCGGCTCAACAAACAAAAAAAAGGAGAACACTATGAAGAGCATGCGTCTCATTTTGTTTCTTGCTGCCCTGGTTTTTGCCCTCACCACCGTTGTGGGCCACGAAGCCAAAGCCGCTGACGACAGAAGTTACCTGTTGGCCACCGCCAGTACTGGAGGGACCTATTATCCGGTCGGCGTTGCAATTGCCACCCTTACTAAAGTAAAACTTCAGCCCTCCCACAAGATCGGCATGTCGGCCATCAATTCGGCCGGCTCCGGTGAGAACATCAAACTATTGAGGGACAACGAGGCTCAGTTTGCGATTCTGCAGGGTCTTTACGGCTACTATGCCTGGAACGGTGTTGGTCCGCTCGAACAGGACGGCCCCCAGAAAGAGTTAAGGTCTGTCTCTATGCTCTGGCAGAACGTCGAGCAATTCGTAGTGCTCGCAGACAAAGCTAAGACCGGCACCGTCTCTGACCTGGCAGCCCTTAAAGGTGAGCGGATGGCGCTTGGCAAAAAGAATTCGGGCACGATTGGCTCCAACAGGTTCCTGCTCAAGAATCTGGGCATCGACGCCGACGCAACCTACGATCTGGTCTATGTCGGTTACGGACCCAGCGCTGACGCTCTACAGAACGGTCAGGTTGCCGGGATGAGCACACCTGCTGGTTCACCCACCGGTGCGGTTACAAAAGCTTTTGCAGCCATGGGCGACAAAATCAAGATGCTTGATTTTACCGACGAGCAGATGAAAAAAGCCGACGGTGGACTAAATCTCTGGACCCGCTATCTGATCAGTGCTGAAACATACCCTGGCCAAGCAAAGGACATACAGACAATTGCTCAGCCAAATTTTCTCGCAGTCAGAGCAGATCTCGATGAAGAAGCCGTTTACATGATCACCAAAACTATCTATGAGAATCTGCCTTTCTTGAATGCCATTCACAAAGCCACCAAGGTTATGGCTCTCGAAAAAGCTCTGGCCGGCTTGCCGATGCCTCTGCATCCTGGGGCCGCCAAGTACTACAAGGAAGCGGGGCTTGATATTCCGGATCGTCTGATGCCTCAATAAATCTCCTATCCTCCTCTTATCCGCCGACCCTCAAGCGATTGGCGGATAAGGGGTAATCCCCGCCAGATTCAGGAGTAGTTTTTGAATAACCAGTCTTCAGCCGGCATAATTCAGCACGCTTCCGAAAAAATTGTCTATGTCATTGGCATCCTGGTTTCTCTGCTGCATATTTATTTCAATATCTTCAGTGTGCTTCCAACGCTTACCCAGAATGCCTTGCACTATTCAGGATTTGCCATTCTCTGTGCCCTGATCTACCCTCTTTCCCGCTCCCTGGAAAAGGAGCGTAATCCGGTTGAAGTTTTACTCAGCCTCTCTTTTGGAGTGGCGGCTGCCTGCTGCGCCATCTACCTTATCTCGATGGAAGACGCCATTTATGCGAGAGGCGTCCATCTCAGCACCGGCGAATGGGTTGCCGGAGTAATTCTGATTCTCAGCGCCATAGAATTTACCCGTAGAACCACCGGGATGATCATACCGGTTCTGATCATTCTCGCCCTCACCTATGTGGGCTGGTGGGGAGCGATGATCGGAGGAGTTTTCAAGTTCAGCGGCTTGACTTCCGAGACAATTCTATTCCGGTCCGTCTATGGAGATGATGGCATCTTCGGTACCATCGCCCGGATCTCTTCTACCTTTGTTTTCATGTTCATCCTGTTCGGCGCCTTTTTGCTGCGTTCAGGAGCAGGTGATTTCGTAATTAACCTGGCCCGGGCGGTTGCCGGCCGATTCGTTGGCGGTCCCGGTCTGGTTGCCGTGTTCGCGTCGGGTCTGACCGGTACCATTTCTGGATCTGCGGTCGCCAATACCGCTTCGACGGGAGTAATCACTATTCCGCTGATGAAGAAAGCCGGTTTCGAAGCCAAGTTTGCCGCCGGAGTTGAAGCGGCGGCCTCAACAGGCGGCCAGCTCATGCCACCGATCATGGGAGCCGGCGCTTTCGTCATGGCCAGTTATACCCAGATCCCTTACACCACCATAGTAATCTATTCGATTTTACCGGCTGTTCTCTATTTTGCCACCGTTGGCTTTTTTGTCCGGGTCGAAGCCAAGCGAACTGACATACAAGCCTTAGAAGATGAAAATTTAAGCGTTTTCCAGGTTATCAGAACGGGAGGACTGCCGTTTCTCCTGCCGATATCGGTTTTGATCGGTCTACTCATCTATGGCTTTACACCAACCTATGCCGCCGGAATATCAATTCTTGCGGTAATCGCTGCCTCCTGGCTGACCCCTCACAAGATGGGGATCAGGGCAATCCTTGACGCCCTGGCGCTGGGCGCCAGGAACATGGTTATGACGGCCGTACTTCTCTGCAGTGTCGGCCTGGTGGTCAACGTCATCGCCACGGCCGGTATCGGTAACACCTTTTCCTTAATGATCACCAATTGGTCGGGCAACAGTCTGCTCATCGCCATTATCCTTGTGGGGCTCGCCTCACTTGTTCTCGGTATGGGACTGCCGGTCACCGCCGCCTATATAGTACTGGGCACCCTTTCGGCCCCGGCGCTCTACAACCTCATCGTCGACGGCCAGATCATCCAGATGTTCACCACCGGCACCGTCGGTGAGGAGGCCAAAGCAATCCTGATGATTGCCGTTCCCGACAAACTGGAAATGCTGAGCCAGCCGATGAGCCTCGAGGCTGCCAGAGAAATGCTTAATTCAATCCCACCTGATCTTGCCGGCACGCTCAGAGACTTGAGCCTTTCAGCCGAGACAGCCACTTTCTCACTACTCTCGGCCCATATGATCATTTTCTGGCTCAGCCAGGATTCCAATGTCACACCACCCGTCTGCCTTGCCGCCTTTACCGGAGCCGCTATTGCCGGCACGCCGCCGATGGCGACCGGCCTGAGGTCCTGGAAAATCGCCAAAGGGCTCTACATTGTCCCGCTGCTGTTTGCCTACACCCCATTAATTGGTGGAAGTTGGCCACAAATCTTCACTATTTTCATCTTTGCACTGGCCGGGCTCTATGCCTTTACCTGCGCACTGCAAGGCCACATGGAAAACCCTGTAACTCTACCCGTCAGGCTGTTGTTGCTGCTTCTCGCCCTCTGCCTATTAAAACCCACCACCCTTGTCATTCAGGCTGCAGCATTAGGCAGCTTGCTGCTGCTGCTGTTTTTTAATCTCAGAAAAAAAGTGTCAGAGCCTAGGGAAGTGTTTCGAAAAAGTCCACCAGATGAGTAAGAAGGTCATCTCTGATCCAATCGCTTTCCATGAAAAGTTCATGGCGGCCATTCTCGTATTCCTTATATGAGCAATACTCAGATAAGGTGCAGAACCGCCTTATTACCTCGGTTTTTATCACCTGGTCTTTGGAGGCCCCAAAGGTAAGGATCGGACTGCGGATTTTTTCGATATTTCGGTTCAGCTCTCTCATTGCTTTGTAGGCTTCATGCAGCCAGCGGTAAGTCGGTCCGCCAAGAGGTGCGAAATCGAGAAAATTTGTGAGAAAGCGATTGTAACTAAATCGATCTTTATCCGAGGTGAACAGGTTTTCAGAAAACGGCTGGTCCTTCCGGTAGGGACCGGTGGTCGCCACATAACGTTGGCCGCCTCCGACGCGGCAAGCTGCCGAGACATAAGGTTTAATCAGAAACTGGGGGAATATGGAGTTGGTTCTGATCGCACACATTGGCGATCCAAGAACCATACTACTAATTTGTCCGGGATGACGCAGTGCGTAAAGAACCGATACGGTCCCTCCCATCGAATGGCTTATCAACCGAACCTGATCAAGCCCCGCGACATCTCTCAACTCACCAATCACTCGCTGGAGGTCTTTCACATAGGTATCGAATCGATCAATGTGACCTTTCTGACGATCGGCAAGTTGTCTATCTGAATCACCTTGTCCACAATGGTCGTAGAGACAAACCGATATCCCTCTATTATGCAGGTCGTGGGCGAGCTCAATATATTTTTCTATAAACTCTGTCCTGCCGCTTACCACCACCGTTAAAGCTTTCCCTGAGTTCTCCTTGGGCACGGCCAGACGAAGCGTACCGCCGTCGGAGGATAGTATACGTTTCTCGGTGAAGGAGGATTGATACCAAATCTGTTGTTTTCGGTAGCGCTTCAGATATTCATCTTGCTCGCCCATCGATCCTTTCGTCCTTTGCACTCTTTGCTTTTACAATAAGAAATACCGCCGCCAAACATTGAACCAATCAGGGACTTACCGGTCCAAATCCCTCAGCGACTTACCATCAAATAGGTTGCCTCGACAATCCCCACTTGCTAGTATGTTTAAGAGGTCGTGTTATCAATATAAGATGATGCCAAACCTACTAAATTTATCATTTTTTTCCTATAATTGAAGCGCCATGGTACGCTCATTTCTCATCATCACGTTCCCTTGAGGAGGGAATCATGGTTGAAAATCGTTCCCGCCGAAAAACCGCTAATAAGAAAAAACTACCAAGTACGCTGGTCAGGGCCAGGGGCATTGACGAACTGGCCCAGCGGCTGCTGCAGGTTGAAACCGAGCTCAATGCAAATATTCCGACCACACTGTGGATCAGTGATCTACACGGTGAAGGTGACCGATTCAAGTCGATTTTGCGAGGCCGTTTCGGAGTTTTATATCAGACCTGCCGGGAAGCACTGCCTAACACTTTTACCACCGATAAGGTGCAGTACCTGGTAAGGATAATCAGGCAGCAGCAATATATCACCGATGACACTATCAAGATGGATACCCAGGATGTTATTCTTTGCCTGGTCCAAATCCTCAAATACAAACTGACCAATGCCCGCTACAACATTGAAGATATTCTGATGCCGGAGTTTCGTCAAACTATCTCCAGGCTTTTATCGGGCCTGGTGGTACCCAATCCTATTTTCGAGGAAGACATCATCTCTGCCAGGCTGATTACTCATCTCTGTCATGGCATACGCAATGTGCTGCTTGACCGTATCCAGGTTCTTGGAGATGTTTTCGACCGGGGTCCCCAACCAGATAAAATCATTCGTTTTCTCTCCTCC
>JBPCUV010000073.1:0-4055 GCA_051010975.1 Desulfocapsaceae bacterium | reverse complement strand
AATCAATTCCCCCACCGGAGACGATAAATACCTTGAAATCGTGAGCGCGAAGATAATCCAGTAGTTCCAGCATTGGCTTATACACCAGTGAAGTATAAGATTTACCGGAGTCAGGATGGCGAGCGGTTGCCAGCCAATCAGCTACCGACTTGGAAAAATCACTGGCGGTTACTCCCGCATGGGTTCCCATTACCATCTCTAGAAGTGCCTTTTTCCCACCCGAAAGCGCTGAATCGAAGTCACCTTTGAGCACAGACGCATAAGGTTCATTTTGCTGCCAATCCGGGTGATCGGGAGCCAGTTCCTTGATGCGGTCAAAGATATAGATGGCCTGGAAGTAGAGCGGCTGCTCAGACCAGAGAGTACCGTCATTGTCAAAAGTGGCAATCCTAATCTTCGCTGGAATGAAATCGCTGTCATCCTCATTAGTCGCCTTGGTCACGAAGTCGATGATCGTCTGCTTGTTGGATCCCTCAGTCCATGAGGGCAGGGGATCCCCGGCCTTTGCAGCAATGTTCGATTGCACGAGAAAAAGGAGTAAAACAATGACCGTGATTAGAAACAACATGTTTTGCTTCATCGATCTATGTGAGTGCATCAGCTAGCCTCCGCCCCTCTGGTGAGGTGAAATTTAACATAGGTAGGTTGAAATTCACGCAACTCCCAAAGATTGAACCGAATGGGGTCACAATTCTAAGAGAAGAGACAATAAAACCCTAGTTATTTCAGTAAACACTTGATGCTCCCAGATCAAATATTATTTATATTGGTCGGGTCACCTATTTTTCTCTCACTTCATCACCTCCAGAACCTTATCTACAGGTGCACTATGATCAGGCCCTTTAAAACAAGTTTTCCCCTGCGAATCCATATTGCCAGCCTGTTCCTCGTCCTCATGCTGTTGGCCTGCGGTTCAATTTCCGTGCTATTTTATGTGAAGAGCACGGACATGGTGACCAGAGAAATGTCTAAGATGGTAGATCGTATTGTCAGTGAAACTTCCCGGGAGATCGAACGGCTTTTCGGGCCGCCCGAAACCCTGGCTGCATTATTCTCCAAATCAGTGATAGCCAAAGCTGACAACCATGATGATCGTCTGCGGGGACTTCCGGTGCTGCGTGAGTCTCTGATGGCCGTCGATGATATAGCTTCAATTTATGTTGGTTATCAGGATGGCGATTTTTTCCAGTTTCGACGTCTGCGAGACGAGAAGGACAGACAGATTCTTGATGCCCCTGAACAGGCACGATGGGCGGTACAGAGTATCGATTTTCAGCAGAGTAAGCCGGTCAGCAAACTGATCTTGTTCTACACCCATGATTTGGAACTGCTTGATACCAAGGAATGGGAAACCACCTACGATCCGCGTCAACGGGGTTGGTATGCTCAGGCCCTGGATAGCGATACGACGGTGCGAGGTAATCCCTACGTTTTTTTCACCGACCGAAAACTGGGCATGACGTTTGCCCGCAGCCTTAGGAAAAGCGGTGTGGTGACAGGCGTAGATATTCGCCTTGAGACTCTGTCTGAGATGGTGCAGCAGTTCAAGATCACCCCTAATACAAAGGTGATTCTGTTTGGCGAGAAAAAATGGCTCATTGCCCATGAAGACACTGAACGGCTGATTATCGAAGACAGTGACGGTACCAGTCAGATTGGCAGACGACGACTTGATCAGCTTAAAGATCCGGTCATGAGCAAACTTGCAGAACTTCTTGACCCTGAAGGACCTAAGGAGAATCATCAAATTGATTTCAAGGTCGAGGGTGAACCCTGGCTGACGACAAGCGGCCAACTGGAGCTCAAAGGTGGTTCGCCGATCTACTTCAGTATGGTTATGCCGATTCTGGAGCTCACGGCAGAAGTTCGCAAGATAAGAAACGATACAGCCTTGTTTGCCCTGGCAATCATCTTGGCTCTGATCCCAATTACAATGGCTGTGGCTCGGGGAATTTCTAAACCGATAAGCAGTCTGGCAGATGAGGCGAATGCGGTCAGTCGATTGGACTTCAGCGATCGAGATCGAATTAGTTCGGTTATTCGGGAAGTTGACGAATTGTCAGTAGCCATGGGGTTTATGAAGAGGACCATTTCGGACTTTCTGCTGCTCATCGAATCTCTTAACCGGGAAAAGAATTTCGATACCCTGCTCGAACGTATAGGCAAAGACGTGCGCCATGCAGCAGCAGCGGACGGAGTTCTGATTTGTCTGATTGATGACGAGGGAGCGAGACTTACACTCGATACCTATTGCGATGAGAATCTATGCAGCAGAGAGCTGGATATTCTCGATCTCGGTCTCGATCAGGATCTACCGATTATTGATGCAGTCAAAAACAACAAACGGATGCGCTGGGACATTTCACCAGGGCAGTACGATAAACTGTCCAGATTGATCGGTTCCGAGGGGCAAGCGATAAAAATTTGGTGCGAACCACTCGAAGATCGGCAGAACAACTCGATGGGGGTTATCGGTCTCGTCTATGCGGGATCAAACGGGGCCAGCGATGACTCAGAACTTCAGGATCGTCTGACTTACGTGGATCGTCTCTCGGGCCTTGCCGGAGTTACCCTGGAAACAAAACAGCTGATTAAGAAGCAAAAGGAGTTATTTGACGCCTTTATAAAGCTGATTGCCGGCGCCATCGACTCAAAATCACCCTATACTGGCGGTCATTGCCAGCGTGTTCCCGTTATTGCCAAGATGCTGGCCCAAGCAGCGTGTGACGAGGAGGAAGGGCCGCTGGCTGAATTCGGTCTCACGGAAGAACAATGGGAAGAATTGCATGTCGCCGCTTGGTTACATGATTGCGGCAAGGTGACGACCCCCGAATTCGTGGTCGATAAAGCTACCAAGCTGGAAACTATTTACGACCGAATTCACGAGGTGCGTATGCGCTTTGAGGTGCTCAAGCGCGATGCTGAAATTCGCTGCTGGAAGTCTATTGCCGATGGTGGCACCGAAAAAGAACTGCTCGGGGCATTGGAGGCGGACATCGCCCGACTGGACGATGACTTTTCCTTCATAGCTCAATGTAACGAAGGCGGCGAATTTTTAGCCGATGAGTTGGTGGCACGGGTTAATGAAATTGCAGCCAGGACCTGGATTCGCACGCTCGATGACAGGATTGGTATCTCCTGGGAAGAGGTGCAGCGAAAAGATCGTATACCCGCCATACCTGTGCCGGCGGAAGAACGGTTACTCTCCGACCGGGACGAACATCTCATTACCAGGAAGGACAAAGATCACTTAGGGCCAGATAACCAATGGGGCTTCAAGCTCGACGAACCTGAACATTTATATAACAGGGGCGAGGTCTATAATCTTGAAGTCCGGCGGGGAACCCTCAGTCATGAAGAACGGTTTAAAATTAATGACCATATTGTCCAGACCATCAAAATGCTCGAGGAACTTCCTTATCCGCGCCACCTGCGCAATGTTCCTGAGATCGCAGGCGGCCATCATGAGACCCTGCACGGAACCGGTTATCCACGTAAACTGACCGGCGACCAAATGTCGGTAACAGCTAAAATGATGGTAATTGCCGATGTTTTTGAGGCACTGACCGCATCTGACAGGCCATATAAAAAGGCGAAGAAACTAAGCGATGCGGTTCACATCATGGCCATGATGCAGAAGGGAGGTCATTTCGATCCGGATCTTTACCGGCTTTTTCTAACCAGTGGTATCTATCGAAACTATGGAGAGCAGTATCTCGATCCATCTCAGATCGACGAAGTGGATATCGAGCAATACCTGGAGGCCTGAAAAAATATCCTCGTATCATTCTTTCCTGGTGTCTTTATTAAATCGGTTGAAGAAAATTGTATCATGGCTGTATGTGATCAGCCATGGCGATAAAATATGTTTTAAAAGATAGTCGGTGAGAGATTGCAAAGATAGCAGTGGTAGCAATGCATCGAATATGATTAACTTTGTGGCCAAATATCGGATCATAAAGGAAAGGAAAGAGAATGAGTGATGTCATACTGATCAATATTACCGGCCGAGACCGTAAGGGACTCGACGCAAAATTCACCTCCATTCTGGCGCA
>JBPCUV010000072.1:0-20450 GCA_051010975.1 Desulfocapsaceae bacterium | reverse complement strand
TGGTTTAACGTTTTGTTCAGAAATGTTCACTGTGAGGAGCGCGAATGAACAAAATACGGATAGGAATTCTGACCACCGGTAAATCTTTGATCGAAATGACCCGGCAGTTCGCCGTCAAAAAAAACATCGATCTACAATGTATTGAAGAGGGGCTCGACGACGCAATCCCATATGCCCAGAAAATGGAATCTGATGGGGTTGAGGTACTTTTAGCAAGGGGGGGAACTGCTTTGCTTATAAGGGAAAATGTTCAGATCCCGGTACTGTCGTTCCCGATTTCGACTATTGATATCCTCTCCTGTTTGAAGGAGGCAACCGATTATGGATCAAACATTCTTATCGTATCGTTCCTGAACAGAAAATTTGGCTTGAAATTGGTAGAGGAATTGTTTGACATCCGTATCACCCAGGAAGTGTGTCGCAATTTTACTGAAATGCAGGAACTTATCTCTACGCAGGGAGATAAATACGATGCCATAATAGGTGGTTCGACATCTTTAAAGATTGCACGTCAATACGGTCTGAACTTCATTGAAACTCATACACCTGAAGAAGCCGTCGAGACCACTCTGGAGAGTGCCGTTTCAGTCGCTCTCCATAGCCGGAGTGAACAAGAAAAGACAAAACGTTTCAGCCTGATACTTAACGGTGTTTCTGATGGTGTTATTGCCTACGATCGGGAGGGGCGGATTACCTTGATCAATGACCAGGCGAACAAGCTTTTGAAACGTCGTTCCACCTCCTTCGATGAAAGCCATCTACAGGATCTGATTCCACAGCCCGCAGCCTTCCGGGCAATCTCTACTTCACAACCGAAGCAGGATAAGATCGAGAAAGTCGGCGGCGACTACTTTGTCTTCAATCATACCCCCATCGTGGTCAACGATGCGGCCGTGGGCGGGGTCAGTACTTTCAAAGACGTGACCAACGTGATCCAGGTCGAGGGAGAGATCAGGCGCTCGTTCGCCCGGGGGCTCGTCGCTAAATACGATCTGAACGACTTGGTCTATGAATGCAACGTAATGGACGAGATGGTCAAACGAAGCAGTCGATTCGCATCTACCGACTCAACGATTCTGATCGTCGGTGAAACCGGGACCGGCAAAGAAATATTGGCCCACTCTATCCATGGGCTCAGCAAACGACATAGCAACCCATTCGTATCAATCAACTGCGCAGCGCTTTCCGAAGAACTTCTTCAGAGCGAGCTGTTCGGCTACGAGGAAGGAGCTTTCACCGGCTCAAAAAAAGGCGGTAAACCAGGTCTCTTCGAGATAGCTCATAATGGTACAATCTTTCTCGACGAAATAAACGCAACTTCCCAGAACGTTCAGAGGCACCTGCTTCGCGTCCTGCAGGAACGCGAAGTCATGCGAATCGGGGCGGATAGGGTCACCCCGATAAACGTGCGAGTTCTGGCCGCCTCAAACAGCAATTTGATCGAAGAAGTAAACAGGGGCAGGTTCCGGGAGGATCTCTATTTTCGGCTCAATGTGCTTACCCTGACAATACCGCCTTTACGCGATCGGCTCAGTGATATTCTGCATCTCGTTAACAGATTCATGCACTTATTGACAAGCGAATACAAGCTGAAACAGTTTCTCATTCCAGAACCGTACATGGAAAAACTGAAGAAATATCACTGGCCGGGCAACGTTCGTCAACTGAGAAATTTCATCGAGCGGCTGGTGCTGATTTGCGATTCCGAGTTTGATAATAGTGTCTTTGACGAATTATACTTTGAGCTCTTCGAATATCGCTCGGTTAAACTGCATAGCCAGGGTGAGGTGATTTCTCAGCCCACAGCAGAACCACAGACATTATCGTCAATAACTGGCGACAGTGAGTATGCAAGGATAAGGAGCGCTTTGGAAAAAAGCGGATATTCCCGTTCCAAGGCAGCCAAGCTTTTAGGTATCAGCCGGACTACTTTGTGGAAAAAAATGAAACAATTTGACCAGAATAGTTGCGATACCGAAAGTACTTAACCGTGATTTAATTAATCGCAGCTTACACGCTATGCTCGAAAGAAAAAGATATACGAATCCTGACCTCATTCTCCCTGCATCGTTTTCGGTTTGCTCAATCTTTCGGCCCTGGCTCACCCGGGATGCGGGCTCCGCTGACGCCTGCATGGACTGTGACGTATGGCTATAGCGGTACGGGTGAAATTATTTCTGACTCTGGGTATTGGCTCTGCCGGTGCCGTGCTCGCCTTTTATGCGGGGCTGCCTGCGGCGGCTCTGATCGGCTCGGCGCTGGCCGTTTCCATTGCTTCCCTGTTCAAATTGACCTGCACTGTTCCCGCAGGTTTCCGTGCCGTCGCCTTCAGCATAATAGGCAGTTCTCTCGGCAGCAGTCTGACCAGAGATTTTGTCAACCAGGCTATCCATTGGCCGATCAGTCTTTTTATTCTTACCATTTGCGTGGTCACCATTCTGACTGTCTGCAGTCTGGTGCTGGTAAGAAATTTCAACCTTTCTGCTGATACTGCACTACTGGCAACTTCGCCCGGAGCCCTGGCCTACGCTATCTCTATCGCCTCTGAAGGTATCGGCGATATTCGCTCAATTGTCGTAATTCAAAGTGTCAGGGTACTGCTCATCATAACCTTTCTACCATTTGTGCTTGATTACTTTTCGGGACACCCCGCAATTTCACCATCGAGCCCCGCACCCGTCCAGATGACAGGGCCGGATTTCTTTATCATTTTTCTGCTGACCCTGGTCCTGGGAAGGCTTCTTGAGAAGGTCAAGGTACCGGCCAGCTATCTTCTGGCAGGAACCGTGGTGAGTGGAGCTGCCCATTTACTTGGCCTTGTTTCCGGCCGGCCCTCAAGTGTGATATTGTTTCTCGGATTCACCATCACGGGAACTGTTTTCGGCGCCCGATTCTCGACAATTTCACGCCTGGAGTTGAAAAGACTGCTAAAGGCCTCGCTGATCGTGGTGATTCTTTCAACATCCATAGCGGCAGTTTTTGCAATGGTGGTCTCATCAATCCTGTCGATGTCCTACGGGCAGGTGTTCGTTGCCTTTGCTCCCGGGGGCGTCGAGGCAATGGCGGCAATGGCTCTGTCACTCGGCTATGATCCAGCTTTTGTCGCCGTTCATCATCTCTATCGGATTATATTGCTCATCTTCCTTCTGCCTCTGATTTTGAAGGTCGCAAATAGTTTCATGCACACTAAGGGTTGATTAGCGATTTAGTTAGAGGTATATGAGAGGAAACAACGGCATCCGTTGTCGTTTAATATGGTCAAGCGAGAGTCAAAATGGCTAAGAAGAAGAAGCTGAAGAAACATGTGATCAACCGTGAGTGGTGCAAGGGCTGCGGCATCTGCGTGGCGGTCTGCCCCAAGAACGTGCTTGAACTGGATAAAAAGGACAAGGCGGTGGCGGCGCGCAAGCAGGACTGCATCGCCTGCCAGTTGTGCGAGCAGATCTGCCCGGACTTGGCGATTACGGTGATGGTCAAGTACGTTGAAGAGTCAGCCAGCGGGGATAAATAAGATGTCGAAAAAAGTAAGCTTTGTGCAAGGCAACGAAGCCTGTGCCCTGGGCGCCATGTATGCGGGGCTGGATTTCTATGCGGGCTACCCGATCACCCCGTCGACCGAAATAGCCGAGACGCTGGCGGTGACCATGCCGGCAGCCGGCAAGAAGTTTATCCAGATGGAAGACGAGATCAGCTCGATGTGCGCTATCATCGGCGCCTCGCTGACCGGCAACAAGGTGCTGACGGCGACCAGCGGTCCGGGCTTCTCCCTGATGCAGGAAGCACTGGGCTACGCGGTGATGGCTGAGATCCCCTGCGTGGTGGTCAACGTGCAGCGGGGCGGTCCCTCGACCGGCAACCCGACCCATGTCAGCCAGGGCGACGTCAACCAGGCCCGCTGGGGCACGCATGGTGACCATTCAATCGTGGCCCTGAGCGCCTCCAACCACCAGGACGTGTTCAGGATGACGGTGGAAGCGTTCAATATCGCCGAAACCTACCGCACCCCGGTGATCCTGCTGTTCGACGAGGTCGTCGGTCATATGCGTGAAAAACTGGTCGTTCCCGAAGAAGGGGAGATCCCGCTGGTGGCCAGACTGCGGACCAGCCTCAAGGAAGGGGTCAACTATCACCCCTACCTGCCGCGCGAAGACGGCCGCCTGCCGATGAGCGATTTTGGCGACGTCCACCGGTTCAATGTGACGGGTCTCTACCACGACATGTGGGGCTTTCCTACCGATAAACCTGAACTGGTGCAGGAGCTGCTGCGGCACCAGATCAACAAGATAGAGAACAACGTCCATAAGATGACGTTCTATAAGTCTTACTTTCTCGAGGATGCCCGGACGGTGTTGATTTCCTACGGTTCAGCAGCCCGCTCGGCCCTCAGCGTGGTCAAGCAGCGGCGCAACCGGGGAGAGAGCATCGGTTTGCTGGAGCTCAACACGATCTGGCCGTTTCCTGCTGAACTGGTAAGGGAATGTACCCAGCATGCCGATCTGCTGGCGGTGGTCGAGATGAATGTGGGCCAGCTGACCCAGTCGGTGCGACTGGCGGTGGGCGAGCGGCAACAAGTGCACCTGATCAACCGGGTCGATGGCCAGATGATCATCGACAAGGATATCAAAAAGATATTACGTATTCTTCAGGGACGGGGGATTTAGACCATGGATGTAAAATATTATTTGAGAGAACGGTTCTTCCCGCACCTGTGGTGCTCCGGCTGCGGGCACGGCATTGTGCTCAACGCCCTGGTCCGTGCCGTTGACAGTCTGAGCATCAAGAAAAAAGACATGGTCATGGTGTCGGGGATCGGCTGTTCATCGCGCATCTCCGGCTACGTCGACTTCCACAGTCTGCACACCCTGCACGGCCGGGCTCTGGCCTTTGCCACCGGGGTCAAGTTGAGCAAACCGTCATTGAACGTGATTGTACCGATGGGCGACGGGGACGCCTTGGCGATCGGCGGCAACCATTTCATCCATGCGGCCAGGCGCAACATCAATATCACCGCCCTGGTCATGAATAACCGGACCTACGGCATGACCGGCGGTCAGTTTTCACCGCTGTCCGGGGTTGGTACCAAGGCTACCACCGCGCCTTATATGAATATCGATCGTGAATTCGATACGGTTGAGCTGGCCAGTGCTGCCGGGGCGACTTTTGTGGCCCGGACCACCGTCTACCATGTGAAGCAGTTGCAGAGCCTGCTGAAAAAGGCGATCGAGCACGACGGCTTCTCGGTGCTCGAGGTGTTGAGCCAGTGTCCGACTTACTTCGGGCGTAAGAATAAAAAGGGCTCGGCGGTGGATATGCTCAATTCCTTCAAGGACGGCACGGTTCCGATAGGCAGCAAGAAGAAGCAGGAGAACCCTGAGCTGATCGAACGCGGTATATTCGTTGACAAGAAGCTACCTGAATACTGCCAGGCCTATGCGGAGCTGGTTGAACGGGCGAGCGCCTAACCTGACCGACAACCAACAGGAGTGAGTGAAGCGAGATGGAAATCACACGTTACCGAATCATATTTTCCGGATCAGGCGGCCAGGGGCTGGTCAGTGCGGCGATCATATTAGCTGAGGCGGCGGTACTGCATGAGAATCTTGAAGCGGTTCAGTCACAGTCTTATGGCGCGGCTGCCCGCGGCGGAGCGACCCGGGCCGATGTGATCATCGCCGACGGCCCGATCAATATGCCCAAGATCGCCCAGCCGGGCATCCTTATCTGCATGACCCAGGAGTCTTACAACAAGTTTTCCGGGTTGATCCGTCCGGGTGGGCTGCTGATCTCGGACAAGAAATTTGTCAAGATCACCCAGCGTGTTGATGCCCGGCAGATCGAGATGCCTCTGTATCAGACGGTGGTCGAGGAGATCGGCAACCCGGTGGTGCTCAATATCTGTGTGCTTGGTGCGTTGATCGGCATGCGGGGTATCGTCAAGAAGGGTTCGGTGGAGAAGGTTCTGGCCGACAAGTTTCCGCCCGCCTTCATGGCCGGCAACCAGATGGCCCTGGACATCGGTTTCGAGATGGGCTTTGAATACGCTCAGTAGAGACTGAGCTTGGAGGAGACACCCCTCTAATAGTGTCCCCGACAATCTGGCCGGCGTTTTCCACCGGTTCCCAGCTCACACATTGCCTGCGGAGCGCCCTGAGCTCATGTGGCGATGTGTTCCGACCTGCTCCTTTCTCTTCTCCCGCTTGGTAATTTCCCTTTTGCCGACAATTTGTTGTAAGATGAATTCAATATGGGGACTCAGGTGAAAAAGACACAGCGAGTCAGGGCCAGACAATGATACTGGCTGGTGACATTGGCGGCACCAAGACAGTGCTGGCACTTTTCTCGGAGGTAGAAGGCATAGCCGGAGGAGTGGTCCACGAGACCCGCTATCCCAGCAATGAGTATGATTCATTGGAGTCGGTCATCGAGGACTTTCTGGCGAAGGTTGAGCTGGTCCCGTCCATCGCCTGTTTCGGCGTCGCCGGTCCCGTCGACAATCAGACATCGCAAATCACTAACCTGCCCTGGCAGATAAGCGCCCAGTCGATTGCTGCCCGGTTCAATATTGCCAAAGTGACATTGATTAATGACCTGGAGTCGATCGCCACATCCGTTCCCCACCTCGGCAATGAGGAATTATACACTCTCAACCCAGGAGTTGCCGAGTCCAGGGGCAATATAGCCGTGGTGGCTCCCGGAACCGGCCTTGGAACCGCTTTTCTGGTCTGGACCGGGACCAGGTATAAGGCTCTGGCCAGTGAAGGCGGCCACACCTCCTTTGCGCCCCGCTCAGCCGAGGAAATCGATCTGCTGAATTACCTGCAGCCACGCTATCGCCATGTCAGCTTCGAGCGCATCTGCTCCGGCAGCCATCTGCCCAATATCTATGAGTTTCTGTTAGACAGGGGCAGTTACGAGGAACCGGCCTGGCTGGGCACGGAACTTGAGCAGGTGCAGGACCGGACACCGGTCATCGTTCAGGCAGGTTTGGAGCAGAAGGCCGAAATCTGCACGGCCACCCTGGACATGTTCGTCAATATACTTGGTACGGCTATCAGCAATATGGCCATTACTATTTTGCCTCGAGGAGGGATCTATCTCGGAGGTGGTATTCCCCCGCGCATACTTCCACGGCTCAAGCAGCCGGATTTCCTCGAAGCTGTTGCCCATAAGGGAAGATTTCACGATTTAAGTTTGAAAATGCCGGTGCATGTTATTTTAACTCCACGGGCCCCGCTTTATGGGGCAGCATTGTCAGCAATGGAAGCTATGGATACTTGATTTCTCATTGGCCTGAGAAAAAGAAGGTGCACACATGCCGAAAACAAAAGAGTTCAAGGTTCAGGAAAGAAGGTTGCTGTTTAAATGTCCGTCATGCGGATCGCGGAGAAATTCCATCATTCCCGATATCAGAAGAAAGACAGTCCGCTGCCACAACTGTGGTGAGATAACTCGCTGTCTCTTTAACAGGCGGCCCGAACAGCGAGTCTATCATGCCGGCAAACTGATCCTGAGAACCCGTGACGGCAGGGAAATGGAGGTTACATTAAAGGACCTCTCCTCGAAAGGGATCGGCTTCGAATTGATAACCGGAAAGTCTTTGAGGCACTTGTCGGTGGGGCATGAGATTAATCTGTCCTGCAGCTGGAATCCGAATCTCTTGTCCCAGTCCCGCTATATGGTGCGCAACATCAACGGCCTCAGGGTTGGCGCCGAGAAAATCGCCCGTTAAGAGGTCGCTATCGATCTCATCTCTGACATTGGTCCAGACGGATGAGCAGCCTGGACCGATCAACATTGGCATAATTGTCACCCTTTTTACAAAAATGTCCGAACCGTTTGTACCATCTATCGGTTAGTAGCTGTTTTTTGTAAAAAAATATGATTGCCGGGTCGCTGTCTGTTGCCAGACTACCGGTATCTGTGGTATCACAATGGGATACCCTTTTGGGGGTGAACCATCTAACGGTAGTACTGTTTATTAATCCGGGAAGATCTTCCCGAAAATCACAAAACTTGTCTGGAGGGAACAATGAAGCTTTGGAAAAGTCTTTTTATCGGATGTTCGCTGGTGGCGATGTCTGCAGGACTGACATTTGCCGACAACGGTGATACCCTGAAAGCTGTGCAGGAAAAGGGTTTCATTCAAGTTGGTGTGAACGGTGACCTGTTTGGATTCGGCAAAGCCGATCAAAAAGGTGTATGGAAGGGCCTCGATGTCGATACGGCCCGGGCCGTTGCTGTTGCCGTTTTCGGTGAGTATAAAGACCGTCTCCGCTACACTCCGTTGACTGCTAAGACCCGCTTTACTGCCCTGCAGTCTAAAGAAATTGACGTATTGACCAGAAACTGCACCCAGACCCTGGGGCGCGACACCTCGCTGGGCCTTGATTTTGTCCAGGTCAACTACTATGACGGCCAGGGTTTCATGGTACCCAAGGCGCTTGGCGTCAAGAGTGCCAAAGAACTGGGTGGCGCTACTGTCTGTGTACTGCCCGGGACGACTACCGAGCAGAATGCCGCTGATTTTTTCCGTTCCAACAATATGGACTGGAAAACAGTTACCATCGAAAGCACTGCGGAACTTTCACAGGCATTTTACGCCGGCCGCTGCGATGTGATGACTTCGGATGCCTCCCAGCTCGCCGGCCTTCGCGCCAGTGCGCCCAAGCCTGAAGACTACATGATTCTGCCTGAAATTATTTCCAAGGAACCTCTAGCTCCGGCCGTTCGTCATGGTGACAACCAGTGGAAAGACATCGTCAATTATTCGGTTCTGGCGATGATCAACGCCGAGGAAATGGGTATTACCTCTGAGAATGTTGACGAGATGCTTAAATCAACAAATCCGAAGATTCAACGCTTCCTGGGTGTTTCGCCCGGCAACGGTGCCGCTTTGGGTATCGATGAAAAATTCGCTTACAATATTATCAAGCAGGTGGGCAACTACGGCGAAATTTTCGAGCGCAATGTCGGGGTCAACACACCGCTTGGCATCGAGCGTGGTCTTAACGCCCTGTGGACCGATGGCGGTCTGATGTATTCAGCGCCGTTCAAATAATCAGATTTATTTGACCTGACGTTCTTTCCGCTCCCCCGGTATTCATGACGGCGGGAGCGGGGGGGACCTGCTTGATCACCGACCGCTAGGGTCGCCGGTTACAACTGTACTATCTATTATGGCCTCAGAGCAGACCAACAACGCCAAAACCTATTTCTGGAACGACGAGAAAACCAGGGCGATAATCTACCAGATCGTCACCGCTGCATTTGTGGCCTTTCTCGGCTACTACCTGATTTCCAATGTACAGACCAACATGGAAAAACAGTCGATCGCCAGCGGCTTCGGTTTTATCGAAAAGGAATCGGCATTTGAGATCGGTGAATCGCTGATTGAGTATTCGGCGGCCGATACATATGGTCGGGCTTTAGTGGTTGGTGTTCTGAACACCCTGAAAGTTTCACTGGTCGGCATGATCCTGACGACCATCCTGGGAACCATTGTCGGCGTCTGTACACTGTCCTCGAACTGGCTGATTTCCAAGCTGGGGACAATTTATGTGGAAGTCTTCCAGAACGTCCCGGTGCTGCTCCAGCTCTTTTTCTTTTATGCATTGTTTTACGAAGCCTTTCCTGGCCCACGTCAAGCCCTCAATCCAATAGCGGGTGTCTTTATCACCAATCGTGGTGTCGACTTTGCTGTTCCAGCTCCGGATCCAGCCTGGGCAATCATAGGCTGGGCCTTTGTGGCGGCTGTCGTGATTATCTGGGTTCTCAATCGTTGGGCGGTCAAACGCCAGGAGCGAAGTGGTCAGCAATTCCCCATGTTCTGGGTCGGGTTGGGAATATTGATTGGTCTTCCTCTGCTCACCTGGATCCTAAATGGTGCACCATCAGAGATGGATGTACCAGTGCTCAAGGGGTTCAACTTCCAGGGCGGCAGGAATATAAGTCCTGAATTTTCCGCGCTGCTGTTCGGGCTGGTTCTCTACACTGCTTCCTTTATCGCCCAGATTGTTCGAGCCGGCATCCAGTCGATCAGTCACGGTCAAACTGAAGCGGCCATGTCGATCGGTCTGAGACCTTCGATGGTACTGAAACTGGTTATCTTCCCACAGGCCCTTCGGGTAATTGTCCCGCCGCTGACCAGCCAGCTCCTGAACCTGACCAAGAACAGCTCACTGGCCGTTGCCATCGGCTACCCCGATTTCGTCCAGGTGGCAGGAACCACGATAAACCAGACTGGACAGGCAGTTGAAGGCGTCGCCCTGATGATGCTTGTTTACCTGACCTTCAGTCTACTGACGTCGGCTTTCATGAACTGGTACAACAAGAAAATAAAGATCGTTGAACGGTAGCTCACCCATGGCTGAAACAACACAGATCAAAGAAATAAAGCCACCGGTAACCGATGTGGGTATCATCGGCTGGCTGCGGCAGCATCTGTTCAACGGGCTCTTCAACTCGATTGCCACTATTCTTATTCTTGGCTTTTTAATCAAGGTCATCCCGCAGTTCATCCAGTGGGCCTTTATCGACAGCGTCTGGTTTACGTCTGGTCAGGAATGCCACCAGGCCGAAGGTGCCTGCTGGTCGATTATCACCCAGAACATTCGCTTCAACATTTTTGGCTACTATCCCTACGAACATCAGTGGCGCCCGTTGGTCGCCATGATCCTGCTGATCGGCATGCTGATCTACAGCCGTGACTGGAATCGCTGGAATAAAAGGCTCGGCTATCTCTGGCTCTTCGCTCTGTTTGTGATGGGATTGCTGATGAAGGGTGGTCTGTTTGGCCTGGTATCCGTTGAAAGCACCAAATGGAGCGGTCTGCCGCTGACCCTGCTGCTAAGTTTTTTCGGTATTCTGGCATCCTATCCACTGGGTGTGCTGCTGGCTCTGGGCCGGCAGTCGGAAATGCCGATTATCAAGTCGCTCTGCGTCGTCTACATTGAGATGATACGTGGAGTACCGCTTATCACTATGCTGTTCATGTCGTCAGTCATGTTCCCGCTGTTTCTGCCCGAAGGTGTCACCATAGACAAGGTGCTGCGAGCCCAGGCGGCCATCATTCTGTTTACCGCGGCCTATATCGCCGAGGTGGTTCGGGGTGGACTCCAGGCGATGGACAAAGGACAGTATGAAGCGGCAGAATCGCTGGGCTTGAATTATTTTCAGATGATGCGGATGATCATTTTGCCCCAGGCGCTCAAGATTGTGATTCCGCCGACGGTGGGTATCTTGATATCCGCGTTTAAGGATACCTCGCTGGTCGTAATTATTGCGCTGTATGATATCCTGAACACCACCAAATCGATTTTGTCGGAGCCCGAATGGACCGGCTTCAGTACCGAGGCCTACATCTTCATCGCCATGATCTACTATTTCTTCTGTTTCTCGATGTCGCAGTACAGTCGCCGCATCGAAAAGCAGCTGGAATATAAGCATACACCCAATCAAGAATCATAATTATGCATGCAATGAGTCGATATGAGTACAGAACAGAGCAGTAATCAAACCCCATCGGCCGAGGGCACCCCGATCATCGAAATCATCGGTATGCACAAATGGTTTGATGATTTCCATGTGCTTAAGGACATCAATCTTGAGGTAAGACCGCAGGAGAAGATCGTTGTCTGTGGGCCGTCGGGTTCCGGCAAGTCGACCATGATCCGCTGCATCAACAGGCTCGAAGAACATCAGCGCGGCAAAATCATTGTCAATGGAACTGAATTGACCAGGGACCTGAAAAATATTGAACGGGTCCGCACCGAGGTCGGCATGGTCTTTCAACATTTTAATCTGTTTCCCCATCTGACGATTGTGGACAACCTCACGGTTGGTCCGATCTGGGTCAGGAAAATGCCGAAAAAAGAGGCTGAAGAGCTGGCCATGCACTACCTGGAGATAGTGAAAATCCCGGAACAGGCCCAGAAATTCCCGGGCCAGGTATCCGGCGGACAGCAGCAGCGGGTGGCGATCGCCCGCAGCCTCTGCATGAAGCCCAAAATCATGCTGTTCGATGAGCCTACGTCGGCCCTGGATCCGGAAATGATCAAGGAGGTGCTCGACGTCATGGTAGACCTGGCCAGAGAAGGTATGACCATGATTGTGGTCACCCATGAAATGGGGTTTGCCAAAGAAGTGGCCGACCGGGTTATTTTCATGGACTTTGGGGAGATTGTCGAAGAGAACGAACCATTCGAGTTTTTCGACCACCCGAAGCACGACAGGACCAAGCTGTTTCTCAGTCAGATCCTGTAACTTCCTCACGGGCCGTTCGAGTCCGTGAGCTCCAGGGGGTGATTTATTTCCCCAACTGCTGTTTCAACTGCAGGGCGTCAGACAGATGCCGCAGCTATTTTCTGGGAAATTTTTTGAACAGTGCAGGGACCACAGCGATCCATTCAAACGGCTCATCGAAGCGTATTGCCAGTCCTTTCTTATCGCTGCGAATTATGTAGCCGCTTAAATTGTTGATCTCCATTTCGCTGTGCCTGCCTTCGAGAACGATTTGAACATCGCATTCACCCGTCAGGTCTTCTGCACCTTCGAGCTCCATATATAGACTGAGCAAACTGACATCACGAATCACACCGGCAAATTCCCTGCCTCCGTCCTGCATTTGACAATAGGCCCGCGGTGTAAAGGGAAGTCGAATTAGTTTGCGTTTTTCATCAGTTCCAGCCATTTAGAAGATCCTCCACTAACTTGTTTCCGTCCTGTATCTGTTCTTCTTGTCGATATCTTTGCTATGCTAAAAATATCATCCTCTGAATATCCAGTATATGCCTGAGGTTAATTTTTTTTCGCCTGCCTTGCTCTCGACAAAATCAGCAGCTTCAGGATGGAAACTAACAATATATTTTCACAAAGAAAAAGTGATATCTGCTGTTTCGACCAAAGATATACAATCTTTGCTGAGCAGTGACAACGATGAAATCCTCAGATCATTGGATGAGCCAGTTCCTCGCCCGTTTAAGATCAGTGAACACCCGGTAATTGAGGCCTCTGATCTTGGCCACCGAACCGATGTCTTCTGCATGAACGACACGATCCTCTTTCTCGGGTACGACATGGGCAATCTTTCCACCCAACTGATCCTTTATTTCTAAAATGGCGGAGACCACATCTATCACCCGGTACATGTCCATTTGGGTTGTCTCCAACGAGGTGGCTCTGAGATCAAAAAGCAGGCTGCAGCCCTTGTTGTTGGAGGAAATAATTCGCAGCTGAGAAAGGAGATTCATCAGGATGTCCCTGTCCAGCGCTCCAGAGACGACTCCGACGATGATCTTGTTCTCTTTATCTATGTCGTATCGAACATCCATAGCAGGTGACGAAAGCGGGAGCCTGGCAGGCCGATCCCTCGATGTTCCGCGAGAGCACCTCAGGCAAAATTTCAGCTCAGTGAGTAATGGTTCTGTACATACAATAATACCCCATTGGGGCAATAGATCAAATAATTCGACCCGTTATCAAAAAGAGCTGAGCACAGCTCGAAAACATTCAGGCAGCATCTGAGTCCGAATGGCTCTCCTGACGACGGTTGCGAGCTATGGTTTAACCATTTAATATAAAATGAATTATTGCAATTGCTGTTGGCCCGTGCTTGCATAGTCAGGGATCGAAACTATCATTGCCTCAGTAGATAACTATAAGGTATCAAAACTAAATCGTGACGGAAACAACGAAAAATGGTGTGATGCTGCCTGCAGCCGGTGGATTTATAAACGGAGTGCTGCACTGCCTGTCGATCGGTTGGCTGCAAAAGTTGTTCAGGGTATGAGTGGATATAACCGGGAAAAAATGAAATACCTCTTCTGTTTCACCGCCGCTATTCTGCTATTTTTTAGCAGCCCCCTCCAGACCCAGGCAAAAGAGTGCGTCGTGCTGCTTCACGGGCTGGCCCGAAGCGATGGCTCAATGGACGAGATGGCTGAGAGCCTGCAGGAGGCGGGTTTTTGGGTAGTAAATCATGATTATCCCTCAACTGAATATCCAATAGAAGAACTTTCCAGGTCGGTCATTCGCGAGGCCATCGGGAAGTGCCCGGAAGGGAGCAAGATCCATTTCGTCGGCCATAGCCTGGGGGGGATCCTGGTGCGGCATTTTCTCGAGCATTATGATTTACCCAGCCTCGGCCGGGTTGTCATGCTCGGTCCGCCTAATAAGGGCAGCCAGGTGGTTGACGCCATGGCTGAAATACCGGGCTTCGAGATGATTAACGGTCCGGCGGGCATGCAGCTGGGCACTGAGAAGACGAGTATTCCAAACAGCTTGGGGGCGGCGGACTTCGAAGTGGGCATCATCGCCGGCACGAAATCCATTAACTTAATTCTGTCAACGCTGCTTCCTAATCCAGATGATGGCAAAGTCTCTGTAGAATCGACTAAACTTGAGGGAATGACCGATCACATTACCGTGCCGGTTAGTCATCCGTTTCTGATGAAGGACGAAGAGGTCATTCTTCAGACGCTCCATTTCCTGATGCATGGTCAGTTTAAGGAGAAGGCGGACCTGCGCTAGACCAAGAAGAGTGGTTCCGGGGATGCATTTTTACCATTGGCTGCCCAACTCATTGGCTGCAGCCTCTTTCACCTGCTGTGGGTAATCGGCGGAAAGGTACCAGAGGCTGCTGACCTCTGCTGGCTGCAGCCCCCGGCGCTGGGGTGGAAGATCTGTTCTCATGATAAAAATGATGTCGCTGCTCATCCAGGGGTGACGATACCAGTAGTGATGGCCAATGATATCAAACCCCCGCTGGTTCTGTCCTAATGAGACGTCGATGATCGAGACATTGTCCAGATTTTCGCTGGCAATGAAATCCAACTCATTGCCTTCGGCCTCGGTGGTGCCGGCGCGGACCTGGCCGCCCATGTACTTGTGAGCTGCCTGCAGGGCGTTGTCCTTGTCGCTGATCGTGATCACCACCTGGTCAGCGAAGTCGCTTGCTGCTCTGAGGCGTTCGAGAAACACGTCGATCTCCACATCTGCCGCAGCAAAGATCACCGAGCCGATGCGAAATTCTTTTTTTAACTGCTCCGTATTCAGATGCTCGAATTGCTGCCGAAGTTCCTCCAGCGCCTTTGAGGCAACCCGCCCCCCGGCACTGTAGGAGAGAATATTTATTTTTTTTGCCTCTGTCTGTCGGGCAAGTAGAATCAGTAATTCAGTCAGCGCTGGGCTCGAGTCGCGTGCTCTTTTTACGTCGGTACCCAGAAGGTAGCTGAAAATGTTTTGGTGCGACGGCCAGGCGTAGGCGACGCTGACAAAATCCCTGCCGGCAAAGTGTTCGACCTCGGCGGTCAGCACCGTGGCGTTGGTGAAATCGACCTTGGTTCCGTGTACATAGACCATGATTTCCTTGTCCACCACTTTGGCAAGCTCGCCATTTATTTGCTTGAAGAATTCCTTTAGCTCAGCATCAATCGGTTTGTTTTGGGGGGTGTCCGCTTGGGACAGCGAGGCCGCCTCCTCTGTTTGTTCCAGTGAAATCAGGATGGGGTTGGACCGTTGCGCCGATAAGGATGAATGGTGAAGCGTCTCCCAATCGGTGTTCTGGCCTCCCATTCTTACGGTCGCCGTTCCGAATCGAAGCGTCTCAGAGATGCTGTTTGAATAGGGTTTAGTTGGAGAGCCCGATCTTGATGGGGCACGATTGGTGGCATAAAATATCGTTGATTGCGGATTCTTAAGTTCTTCAGGAAGATGGGCGAAGGGATCCAGGGATGAGTCCACATAGAGTATCGGTGTCTGCATCAGGTCGTAGGTTTGCGGCGCCGTACAGCCTGTTGCCAGAAGGCTGGCCATGACAAGATAGACAAGAGTTCTCATGATTTGTATCGCTCAACCCCTTGTTTGTGCTGAGTTCTGTAGAGCGGCAACCCGAATCTTGAAGAACCAGGCTGGCTGCACATCAGGATTGCTGCCGACTCCAACCGTAGGGATTGCCCGTGTCCGCTGTCTCAGGACTTCGGTCTCCTATGTGAGTCTTGATGTATTCCAACAACAGGATACGAATTATCTCCTCGCTGCTCATTTGCGCAAGATACTCACCTGAAGCCACACTGCTGATAAACGAAGAGGGACAGGTTCCGGCATCTTCCGCGTTGCCGATGAGTTTGAGATAGGGAGCGACCAGGTGGCGAAGTTCCTCCTCCTCTTTTTGCTGCAGCTCGAGGTATTTGTCTACTATTTCTGTAACTTCCGGTAGATCAGGGGACTCCAGCACGCTCTTTAGATCAGCGGCAAAACGCTTGATGCCGCCGAGTATATGGTATGCCCTGACCATATTGATCTTTTGCCAGCCGGCGTTAAGCCACTTGAAAATTCCTACTTTGACACTTTTAGTGATAGGATCTGGAAGATAGATAATCACGGAGTAGGCTTCATACATATAGCTGTCAACCCATCCGAGCCCTATTTTGTTCAGCCCTGTTTTCTCCGAGTAGAGATAATCCCAGTTTCCGTCCTCACCGACGATACAGCCTCTTCTGCCGATATCCGAGATCTGGTCCTGGAGGGTTACCGACACCATTATCGGATTTGGGGATCCGGGCAACAAGGCAACCTGCCTGTCTTGACTGTACGAATAGTAGCTGCCGGTATTGGTGTCAGGAGTGATGGTTTCGTTTTCCTGGCCGCGCAGAAAAATAGGCGTTCCCGTTTCTTCAGCCGCATCGATCAGACGGCGAAGTTCTTTGTCGATTTCCGGAGTAATCCATTGCTGTTTCTGCAGCGAAGAAGGTCTGGTGATATAGGCCGGCAGATCCGGATTGTATACGTAATCGAGCAGATCACCAAAGGAGCTGTCGATTTGAAAGATGTGAAGTACTCCTTCCATGCCGTTTCGTTTTTTAAGCTTCTGACTGGTGTCCTCGGGTGTGGTGTCGACAAAATCGACCAGGCCGGTGATTTGCTCTGGATCAATTTCTTCGTCGGATTCGAACAAAGAAGAGAGATACTCCAGTTCCTGGTATACCTGGTCTGGTATCGGGTGCTGATCCTGGCTAAAAGAAGGCCAGGCTGCTGCCAGCAGAAAAACTGGAAGGATGAAAAAAATCGTCAAACGTTTGATTGTCATATCGATATGCCTGGTAAACCGTTGATTTGTTGACTGATTTGTAGCGGATTGTATTTTCCGCGAGTCTTTCCACATTAATTCGTATCTTTTTGCTGGCAATCAAAATTTTTTCAGGATGGTCGAATCTGCTCAAACCTTCTTCCTGACATGTCTGTATATCTTGCCGATCCCCAGCTTCGCCTCCATCGACGAGGCGATCATAGATGTTATTTCTCAACGCTGCTTCGCTAACGGCTTGTCAAAGACTTCAGGGGTCTTCAGCTATCGTAGCGGATACGAAATTTATTGAGGAAAACTATTATCTGCAAGTGATTATTATATCCTGATAGATCTCATTAAGCCGTATCGACCTGAACCCCTATATTCTGAACGGAGGTGCATCGTGTTTACGATAGTCTTTTCCAGGCGCAGCTGGATTGCTGCAGTAATTCTGGGCGGCATGATCCTGCTTTTCGACCAGACAGCCAAATCGGCCGCCATCATCGAGGGTGAACGGATGCATCCGGTCGAAGCCAGGAGCGGGATGGTTGTCACCAGTCATTTCCTCGCCACCCAATCCGCCCTGCAGGTACTTGAACAGGGAGGCAACGCCATTGACGCGGCGGTAACTGCCGCCTTTTCCCTGGCGGTCACCCAGCCAAGATCGGGCAATATCGGCGGCGGTGGTTTTATGTTGATTTCATCGGAAAAAAAAGATGAGGTGATTGCCATCGATTATCGTGAGAAAGCCCCCTCAGGAGCGGCTGTTGACATGTTTCTCGATGAACATGGAGAGCCTGTCACCAATCGTTCACGCTTTTCCCACCTTGCAGCCGGTGTTCCCGGAACAGTTGCCGGCCTTGCCCTGGCTCTTGAAAAGTATGGAACGATTACTTTGAAGCAGGCGATGACCCCTGCCATTAAACTGGCTGAAAAAGGCTTTGCCGTTACTCCACGATTCAGCCAGGGACTCAAGACGGGAGAAAAACGTTTAAAGAAATGGGATTCATCGGAAAAGATTTTTTATAAAGCGGACGGTGGCTATTACGAACCAGGTGATCTGTTTGTGCAGAAAGAGCTGGCTGAGACCTTGAAACGGATAGCAGCAAATGGGGTTAAAGAATTCTATGAGGGGAGGACCGCGGAACTGCTGGTTGCCGAGATGAAACGGCATGGCGGACTGATTTCCATGGAGGATATGAAAAACTACGCACCGGCAATCAGGGTCCCGGTGCAGGGCTCGTATCGGGGGCACAATATCTATTCCATGTCGCCGCCAAGTTCCGGCGGCGCCCATATTGTACAGATTCTGAACATCCTGGAGGGCTACGATATCGGAGGTTCCGGTCACAACTCCGCCCGGACAATTCATCTCATGGCCGAGGCGATGAAGCGGGCTTATGCAGACCGCTCCAGATATCTTGGTGATGATGATTTTGTGAAAGTACCGCTTAAAGGGATCACATCTAAAGAATATGCGTCTGCTCTGGCCAAGGAAATCGATACAGAAGAGGCTGCAGCCAGCCAGACCATCGGGCCGGGTGCGCCGCAAGCCTATGAGTCCGATGAGACCACCCACTTTTCCATCGTCGACCGGTACGGCAACGCGGTATCAAATACCTATACCATCAATTTCAGCTACGGTTCCGGAATTGTTGTTGATGGCGCCGGTTTTCTGCTCAACAACGAGATGGATGACTTCTCCTCCAAACCTGGCGTCCCCAACGCTTACGGTCTTCTCGGAGGAGAGGCCAACAAGGTTGAGCCCAACAAGCGAATGCTGAGCTCTATGTCGCCAACGATCGTTAAAAAAGACGGAAAAAACTTCCTGGTGACTGGCAGTCCGGGAGGTTCACGAATCATTACCACTACACTGCAGGTGATCATGAACGTTATCGATCACGGATTAAATGTTATGAGTGCGGTGTCTGCCCCTCGAATCCACCATCAGTGGCTTCCAGACGAGCTCCGCGTGGAGGAGGGACTGAGCCCGGATACGATAAAAATCCTGGAGGAGAAGGGGCACAATGTTGTCCGTAAATCGTCCATGGGGGCGATTCAATCGATCATGGTAGAAGATGGGATGATGTACGGGGCGGCAGATCCTCGCAGGTCAACCGCCTTGGCCGCGGGGATGTAGACAGCGGTTGATGCAGCAACCCTTTCCGGATATTCCAGGTGCTGGCGGGATCGCCTGAGAGAAAAGTTGTTATTGGATGAATCGGAGTGAAAATGAAAATTGTATTTCATGGCGAAAACGCGGCGAACTTTCGGCCCGATATCGAAACATGGCTGAGCGGCTCCCACACTATCAGGCTCTTGTCAGACGATCTCTCAGAGGCCGGCGCAGAGCAGATGTTTAATGATGCTGAAATAATCATCGGCACCGCACTTTCGAAAAATCATTCCAGTCTCCAAAATGCCAGGCTCTATCAGGTCGCCGGGGCAGGGTATGACGGCATCGATTTCAGTTGTCTGCCTCCGGCGTGCTGTGTCTGCAATTGTTTTGGCCATGAAGATGCCATTACCGAGTATGTGATGGCCGCGCTACTGAGCAGGTATGTACCGCTTAGAGAAGCAGATGCCAATCTGAGGCGGGGGGACTGGCGCCACACGGCGGGAAGACCGGCCGGTTTACGACGGGAGTGTTCCGGCAGCAGTATCGGACTGTTGGGCTATGGTCATATCGGCAGAGCGGTGGCGCAACGGGCCAAGGCCTTTAACATGGAAGTGCATGTCGCCAATCGATCTCAGGTCGGCGTCGGCGATGTGGTTGATTATTATTATCCGCTCTCCAGTGTCAGCAACTTTTTCGGTGCCGTCGACGTGCTCGTGATCGCCTTACCGCTCACCGACTCAACCATTGGCTTTGTTGACAAACAGGCGTTCGCGGCAATGCGAACCGATACTCTGGTCATCAATGTCGGCCGCGGCCAGGTAGTTGAGGAAGAGGCCCTTTATGAGGCCTTGAAAGAAAAAAAGATCGGCGCTGCGGTGATCGATACATGGTATGTCTATCCGCAGGACACGATAAGCTCTTCATTGCCTGGCAATCTGCCTTTTCACGAGTTAGACAACATTATCATCACTCCTCATATGTCAGGCTGGACCTGGGGGACCATCCGGAGACGCCAGCAATTGATAGCCGAAAACATCCGGCGTCTGAGTAAAGGAGAACCTTTGCTCAACATTGTCCACGGACCCGAGAGGTGAAATTTCCTGCCGAGCTGCAATTAAGCTTTAACTGCCCCCCTGTTGCAGGAAACCGTTGTGGATAGTGGGCGTGTAAAGAAGTGAGGAAAGCTGCTCAATTGATTGCAGGGGTATGGATTATCGTCGTTTAAATCTTATGTTGTGCAGGACGATTGAAAATTGAACTCTTATCAAA
>JBPCUV010000071.1:0-2838 GCA_051010975.1 Desulfocapsaceae bacterium | reverse complement strand
GGATGTTTGCCCGGTTATTGACCTGGGTCGGGCTATACTGATGGTGAATGCCATGACGGGCCAGGACCAGTATTTGGGTATCGTTGATAGTGTCTGATAAAATTGTCGAGGAGGGTGCACCATATTTAGTGGTAATATCCAATTTGACAGGGTCGTTCAAGATGTCAGGATCATCGAGCCCCGAGCCACCGATGATAGCGATTTTTATCATAATGTCCTCCTAGCTTAACAAGTGCAATAGAATCCGGTGTTATATGTTTTTAAGGTCAAATTCATAGGTACTCTTTTCTTTATAGATCTTCAATACCAGTACAGGCTGATTGAATCAACTTTGGAGACGAAACTTACGGCCCACGTTGAACTAGTAATACGAAAGATTCGAATTTGTCTCTGTTTGAGAGAATTTGGAATCCTTTAAAAGAAGCCCATCTCGTAGATTCATTTTGTCCTTCCCTCATTTCATCGGTTCAGTTTCATGTTAAGCAAATAAACGATTCAGTGCTACTCTAACGCAGAAAGGGTTTCAGCAATTCAGCTGAAACCCTTTTTCTGTCTGGTCGGGATGAGAGGATTTGAACCTCCGGCCCCCTGAACCCCATTCAGGTGCGCTACCAGACTGCGCTACATCCCGATATTTTGTAGAAGGTCTTTCTACCACGCTGGGTGGGTGGTGTCAATCTTGAGCTGTGCTTGTATCGTGGTTCTCTGCTATTTATCTTGGTTCAGCAGATTTCTAATTTCCAGCAGTTCATCCTTGATAGTGCCGAGTCGGTCCGAATGAACCTTGGATTGTTCTTCTTCGACCTGTATCGACCCGATGTCTTCGGCTTCACTGATCAACTTCTTGGCCCCGGCGATGGTATACCCCTGGCGATGCAGCAGATTCTTGATGGCCAGGATGAGTTCAACATCTTTACGTCGATAAAGCCGTTGTTTGGAACCGGCCCGCTTCGGTTTAATTGTGGGAAACTCACTTTCCCAGTATCTCAGGACATGAGGAGCAACGTCAGCCAGTTTGCTGACTTCTCCGATCTTGAAATAGAGTTTGTCCGGAAGTTGGCTGGGCATATCGACGGGTATCTCGTTCCGGCAGAAGACCGGTGGTTATCACGAGTCGTTGATTTTTGCCCGTAACTTTTTGCTCGGTCTGAAACTGACGATCTGCCGTTCTTGAATAGTGATGGTCTCTCCAGTCCGGGGATTACGTCCTTTTCTTGGATTTTTATCGCGGATGGAGAATGTACCGAAGTGTACTAACTTAACCGAGGTTCCGTCAAGCATTGACGATTTCAGCGAGTCAAAAAAACTGTCGATGATATCGGAACAGGTGCTCAATGGGTAGCCGAGTTTTTCAGATACCTCCTCGGCCAGTTCCTTGCGGGTTACGTTATTCTTTTTCATACGTTATTCCTCACGAAGAGACCCGCCATAAGTGTCGGTGAGCAGTTTCACCAACTTGACATGGGCCTTTTCGACATTCTTTTCAGTAAGGGTCCTGGTAGCTGAACGGAAGGTGATACTCAGAGCCACACTCTTCATTCCACCACCGATTTTGTCACCTTGATATACGTCAAACAGCTCACAATATTCAACAAGTTTTTCTCTGCTGGATAAAACAGTTTGGACAAGATCGCCGGCAGGGACCGAGGTCGGCACTACCAGGGCAATGTCCCGCTTCACTGAGGGGTAGACAGGCAGTGACGAGAAGGTATTGGCTGCAGGCTTGATGGTGGCAAGCGCAGAAAAATCAAGGTCGAAATAGTAGGTATCGCGCTTGATGCCCAACTCGAGCAGGATTTCGTTCTTTAGTTTACCAAGTGAGCCGACAATTGCGGTTCCGGAAACCACGTTGATGCAGCAGCCGATTTCACAGAAGGGCTCAGTTGAGTGCTCATCAGCAAGGCTGAATCTAATCTGCTGGTCAGGGCTCTGTCCGTACAAACGCATTTGGGACAGAAGGGTTTCGACCGCCCCCTTGGCATCGCTGATATCTGTTTCCTCGGCTTTGAAATAGAGCGGCGAATGCGCTCCGTTGCGGTTTCCTGTCAAGATCCCTGCAATATGCATCGGTTCATAAGGAAGCGGAGCCTCACCATTGGGCAGGAAGATCTTGCCGATCTCAAATAAATAACAGGAAGTTTGCTGAAAATTCAGGTTTCGCCTGACATTTTCGAGCAGGCCTGGCAGCAGGCTGGTACGCATCACATCCTGGTCTTCGGTCAGCGGATTGAGAAGCTGTACATGGCTGCGCCGGGTGTCTGATTCTTCTAATTGCAGGGCATCATCATAGTCGCTTGACACGAAGCTGTAATTGATGGCCTCACTGAATCCTGCCTCGGTCATGATCCGGCTTGCGTTACTCCGCTTGATCCGTTCTTCATCCTGTTCCGGAAAGCTGAGGTCGACGCCCGGCAGGGTGATCGGTATACGGTTGTAGCCATAAAGCCTGGCGATCTCCTCGATCAAGTCGGCTTCCCTCTCAAGATCGACCCTGAAACTTGGTATTTGAACCGTCAGCGTGTCATCATCTTTTTTCTCGCATTCGATCTCGATCGAATTGAGCAGTTCGGAAAGTTCATCAAGGCTCAAGTCCACACCAAGCAGATCGGCGGATTTGGAGGCCCGCAGAGACAGGACAACAGGCTGGTGGCCAACATTAACGTCGACACCTCCTTGTTCAGCAGTACCTCCGGCGATTTCACACATCAGGGTCACAGCCCGTTCCATCGCATCGATGGTTCCCTGCGGATCGACGCCCCGTTCAAAGCGATAGGAAGCATCGGTGGAAAGATTCAGCTTCCGGGCCGTTTTACGAATGGAGACGTCGTTAAAGCAGGC
>JBPCUV010000070.1:0-13485 GCA_051010975.1 Desulfocapsaceae bacterium | reverse complement strand
GCTTATCCTGCAAAGCGAGCTTCTCCTCCTCGTTTCGGACACGCTCGCTGATGTCTCTGAGTACCCATATTCTGGCCGGACGACCCAGATAATCCATCGACCGGTGCCTCACTTCAACCGGAAAACTGGAGCCGTTCTTTCTAAGCCCGTTGCATTCACCGCTGTATGCTGCATCCCGGGCTGAACCCTCAGCCTTTTCCTGCAAGGAGTCCCCTGCCATGACCGTTTCCGGAAAAGGCCGATTGATTAACTCCTTCTTGGTGTAACCGAACATCTGAAAAAATTGGCTGTTACCCTCCACCAGAAGGTCCTTTTCGACCACCGCTATCCCTTCCCACCCTGCTTCCGCCAGCACCTGGAACCTGGCCTCGCTGAGTCTCAGATCTTTGCGCAGCCTGTTGTGGGCTACCGCCTTGTCGATGACCTTGAGCAGATGCTCGTGATTGATCGGTTTGGCAAGAAAATCATAGGCGCCCTGCTTCATTGCCTGGACTGCGGTCTCCACCGTATTGAGACCGGTGAGCATGATGGCGCTGGTGTCTGGACAGGAGGTGGTAATGAATTCAGCTAAATCGCAGCCCGACATGTCAGGCAGGCCGACATCGAGCAGGGCTATATCGAAATCTTTTTCCTGAAGCAGCTGTCTGGCTACAGAACCGGTAAGCGCCCGACCACAGGAGTACCCGTAATGATCGAACACGCTCTGCAGGCCATCGATAAACCGCTCCTCATCATCAACCAGCAATATCTCGACTTTATCCTTCATAACAAAACAGTGCGGGTGCTACTCATTTCTGGTGGGCAGTACAATTTCAAAAACGGTTCCCCGATCTGGTTCACTGGTGCAGCTTATCCTGCCGCCCAGATCGCCTACAGCTTTGCTGACAATGGACAGACCAAGTCCGGAATGGCCAATGCCCTTGGTGGAGATAAAGGGGGTGTAGAGATTTTCTTTTACCAGATCAGGCAGACCCGGGCCGTTATCCTCCACCCTGATGATGATGTCGCCATCAGCATCGCTGCCGGACCGCTGGTCGTAACTCGTGGTAACGACCACCCGCCCCCTACCTTCCATTGCTTCACTGGCATTTTTCAGCAGATTGATGACGATCTGTTTAATACCATCCGGTGAGGTCCTGATCAGCGGCAGACCGGGATCGGAGTGAAAATCGACCTCGGTTGCCGATTCACTGAGAAAGGAGGATTTGACGAGTTGAACGATGTCTGAGACGATGTTGTTGACATTGGTTAGATCAGAGGTTGAAAATGAAGCCTGGGCAAAGGTGTCGAGTTGATTGATCATCGCCGATATTCGGTTGATCTCCTCCGAGATGATACCCAGCTCTTTTTTTATGTTCTCTTCATCGGCCACCTTCAGCTTCAGCGTAGTCAGATAGTTATGAATTATGCCCAGGGGATTGTTGACCTCATGGGCGAACTTTCTGGCCGTCATGGAAATGGCAGCCTGGCGCTCGGCTTCGACCTCCTCTGCTTTTCTGGCCTTTATTTCGTCGAGATAAAGACTCATACCCGCCTGCTGAGCAATGGTCTTGAGCAGCCGGTAATCATTTTTCGACAATTCACTCATCGGCTCCGGCAAGCCGACCAGCGCCAGGCCCACCGGGTGCATATCAGCCGCCAGCGGAACCAGCGCCACCACCTTACAGCCAAGGGCTGAAAGTACCTGTCGATCGGCAAGGTTTTCCTGTTCATCGCCTTCTTTGAGATAATCAAGAGACCGGCTTCTGAAGGCCTTGACAATACGGCTGCTGCTTTTCTGAATCGGCAGTATCAATTCCAGACTGAGACTTCGCAGTTTGTTCGAAGCTGAGGTCCTGCCGCTCAGCAGGACCTCGTCCCGGTCAGGTAAAAGCAGTAAGGTTTGGTCAAAGCCGAAGAGCACGTTCAGTGACTGTTCAAAGGCCTTGATCATCGCTTCGCTGTCTTCCGCCTGGGTCATATTCTCAAGGAAACCGGAAAGCAGCGAGATACCTTTGATCCGCGAGGCCAGATTGGCATGCAGGGTGGCACCGTCCTCGGCCACGATTACAGTCTTGCCCTCAGGCCCGTCTTCGGGTGAGGGTGATTCAACGATTATTCCAAGCTCCGAACTGATCTGCAGGATCTCTTCATTGGCTCCGCCGATTATCTGGTCCAGATCTTCACCACCCAGATCGAGCAGCAGATCGGCAATCTCCCGGGCTGGATTTTGATCTCCATCCTTACTCAACTCGTTTGCCGTATAAACTATCTTGACCAGAGGAAAAGCCCCTTTCACTCTGTCCGGTGTTTCGTGGTGATAACTGATGGCATCGCCTATCAGTGAGTTGAGGTTCCAGTCGGCCACCAACCAGGCACCGATCTCGGAGTGGGTCGCGCCAATATGATTCTGCTCGGCTTCAAGCAAGTCCTGCTGCTGCAGGGACTCGGCAATCACCGATTCGTATTGTTCAGGATAGGCGGAAACCATTACCAGCTTGCCAAGATCGTGCAGCAGTCCTCCCAGATAGGCGTCATCGGCGTCGGCCTGCCCGGTATGCTCGGCAATACGCCGCGACAGGCTGGCACACTTGAGACAATGGTGCCAGAAGATGTGAATATCAAAATATTTCAGGTTGTTGAATCGTTCGCTGTTAAATACCTGATGAACGGCAGCCGTTACCGCCATGTTCTTCACAGAATTGGCACCGAGATAGACCACCGCCTGGTCCACCCCGCTGTAGGTCGTTTTCAGACCGAAGTAGGCGGAATTGACCAGCTGCAGGACTTTGTAGCTCAGGGAAGGGTCCTTGTCGATCAAAGAGGCAAACCGGGTAAGCGGTGTTGCTTCGTTATCACACGCTTCCAGAAGCCTGACGAGTATTTCGGGCAGTACCGGAACATGGCCCGACTCCTTTATCCTGTAAAAGAGTGTTTCCCTGGTGGACATAGAGGATAGACTGAAGCTTCAGCGTTTTCGGTTTATAGGTGAGGTTCCCTCTCCCGCTCGAACAACACGGTTGTGTTACCATTAATAGCATAATTTACAAGCCCTTTCTATATCTCTGCGATCCCCCGCGAAATGGTCCGTGAAACTGCTGCCTCAGGCCGATGTCGCTTTATACGGATCTTAAACCTGCCGGGAATCAGTCATCTTCATGTTTTGGAATCGGGCGTAAAAGTTGCATGTTTTGCAATAAAGCGAAGCAATCCGGATCATGCCACAGAATTGTGGTATAATTAACAAGAAACAGTCCGGACAGACAGATGTGTGCAACACAAATGGTGCATTATCTGAAACTTCAATAGCCGGGTACTAATCATGATTCCTGCCTCAGGATCCACTTCCTTGGTCTGCAGCGATTCACTTATCAGGCGTTCCAATATACTCCAGGCCATAATTCGTTTGAGCAACGAACATTTATCCGGCCTTACCCGAAACGAACTGCTTCTCAGGTGTGCGGAAATACTGCTCAAATACAGCAATTTCAGCGGGGGCTGGATCGGTAGGTGTGTCCCCGAAACGGCTGAAATTGCACCGCTTGCTTTTCTGCAGACCAGTAAGGACGGCAAGGCGAATCAAGAGGTTTCCAGAAAACTCATCCTGCTCGACGGCCCCCTGATCGAAGCGGTACAGGAAACGGCAGAATCGGGAAAACCGCTACTGCTTACCGACCTCGATCCCCCTGTCAACCTACCGCTTACTCCTGAGAGAGTAACTTTCAGGTCCTGCGCTATCTGGCCGTTGAGCCATCATGATTTCGTCTACGGAGTGGTGACGATTTTCTCCGAGCAACCTGACGGGTTCCCCCCAGATGAGCATAAATTCCTGGAAACAACAGTGGCAGACCTGTCCCTCACCTTGTATGCCCACGATGTTTCAGTGCAACTTCAATTCGAACGGGATTTCAACAACGAAATCATCGATTCGATCCAGGCTCTGATGGTGTCGATAACGCCCTGCGGAAAAATTCTGCGTTTCAATGCCGAAGCCGAGAAAGTAACCGGCCACAACCAGAAGGATGTGCTGGACAGCTACTGGGTAGATATCCTGCTTTCGCCGGAACACCGTTTACACTACCAGAATGTTATCTCCAGGCTGCTTAAGACAAATGCCGGAAACCTCAGTTTCAGAGCCTCTCTCCGCACCAAAGAGGGAGAATTGAGAACCATAGACTGGCACAGCTCGATTAAACCCGACATCGACCAGGGATCGGTGGGCATGGTTTTGTTCGGGCTCGATATCACCGACCGGCTGGCCGCCGACAAAAAGTATGACAGTGCCGTCGCCAAGTGGGAAAACATTTTCGCCGCCATTCAGGACCCGGCCCTGATCACCACCAGAGACGGCATCATCATCGATGCCAACCATGCGACCTTCAGCGCTGCTCGAAAATCCAGAGACGAGGTGATCGGCAGGAGTGTCTGTCTGATCCTGCACGGGGGCCGGAAAAAAAGCAGTGTCTGTCCCCTGGAAGACCAGATCAGAAGCGGCGAGAGCCGGATACTGCACACCCAACTCAGCGGTTTGCACGGCGACTATCTGCTCACCGTCAGTCCCCTGGCTGATACGGTGGGATCAGATGAGGCCACGCTTCTGGTGGCCAGGGACATGACCGAGGAAGAACGCCATAAAGCCGAAGCGCTGCGGGCCGCCCAACTCGCCTCGATCGGCGAACTGGCGGCCGGTGTCGCCCATGAAATTAATAATCCAATCAACGGCATACTAAACTACGCCCAGATGCTCAATGACCTGACCCAGGACAACCGCAGCGAAGAGGTGATCGGTCGCATCAACACTGAAGCCAAACGGATCGCTTCAATCGTCCGCAACCTGCTTGATTTCAGCCGGCACCGGGTCGAGGAGCCGGAACCGGTGGATGGCGGCGAACTGCTCGACGACTGCCTTGAACTGGTCAAGCATCAGTTGTTAAAAGACCATGTAATTATTGAAGAATCCATGGACGAAAACCTGCCGTTGACGTTCTGCAACCGGTCGCAGGTGCAGCAGGTGTTTCTCAATGTCATCTCCAACAGCCGCTACGCTCTCAATGAAAAGTACTCCGGCAGTCATCCGGATAAAAAGCTGCGTTTCGACCTAACCCTGGTCCATCATACCAATGCCCCCTATATCAGGTTTACGATGACCGATAACGGCACCGGTATTGAGCATCATTTGATAAATCGCGTTTTCGACCCGTTCTTTTCGACGAAACCCAACGGTGAGGGCACGGGACTCGGCCTCAGTATCTCCTATGGTCTGATCAGAGACAACGGCGGCTATATGCGTTTCAAGAGCCTGCTCAACGAATATACGTCGATCATCATTGATCTTCCTGCGGCAAACAACAGGAGGGAAGAAGATGGCTGAACCATTCCGAAATTACACCCTTATCTCAATGGTGCTCTTGGTTTATACACTCATAATTGTGGCACCTTACGCCCTCTATCGTCAGATTCAGCCGCCGTCGATGGGGTGGACATTGACAGGCGTCGGAGTGTTGTTTGGTATGGTGCTCTATATCATCGTCTGGCTCCACGATGATCAGAACCGAAAAAAACTTGCCGCCCTCGAACAAAGACTGGCGGAAACAGAAAGAAACAAAGTCGACGCGGAGCACGGCCATCATGAAGTTATGGAGAAGAAGCTCTTTGAGATAAATATCATAAACGCCTCATTGAACAGGGAGATTGCCGAGCGAATACAGGCTGAAACCGAAAGCAGAGAACTGCAGAAAAAAATGGAGCTGATCCTCAACTCGGCAGGCGAAGGGATTTTCGGCCTCGATATCAACGGTAACGTCACTTTTGTCAATACCGCAGCCTCGCTGATGACCGGCTGGGAGCGGGATGATATGCTCGGCAAATCACACCACGAGCTTGTCCACCACAGCCACCCCGACGGATCCCCGCATCCTCCAGAGCAGTGTCTGATCACTCAGGCCTGCAATGACGGCCTGGTCCACATCAGCTCCGAGGATTGTTTCTGGACCAGCGAGGGAGAGAGCTTTCCGGTAGAGTATGTGAGCACACCGATACTGGACAACGGCAGGCTGTGCGGAGCGGTAGTGGTGTTCAGGGACAAAAGCACGTTTAGCTGACCCGGTCCCGGCGGGGGCGGATCATCGATGGAGACAGAACAATGATACCCAATACATCCGGTGAAGGATCAATTCTGGTAGTCGACGACGAAACCAGTCTCAGAGAGACCTTCCATTTTTTTCTGACCAGAGAAGGATATGCTCCCGTGCTGACCGCCGCCGGATACGAACAAGCCCTGGCCCTGATAAGGACCGAGAAGATCGACCTGATTATCAGCGATATCGTTTTAGAAAAGTCTTCAGGAATAGATCTGCTTAAATACACCCGGCAAAACAATATCGACTGCCCTTTCATCATCATAACCGGTTTTCCCGATGTCAGCACCGCAGCCGAATCTCTAAGATTCGGCGCCTTTGACTACATCGTCAAGCCGGTCGATAAGGAGGCTTTGCTGCGTTCCGTACGCCTGGCCCTGCAGCAGAGAAATCTCGAGATGAGCCGCCTGCAGGCCGAGGAAGAAAGAGAGCGTTACCGAACCTTTCTGGATGCAGTATTCAAGAGTGCCGGGGATGGAATCGTCATCATTGACGAGCAGCAGAACATCGTCAAGATTAACGAGGCGGCCCAAAGTCTCTTCGACATACTTCTCCCGGGCTTAGGCGTCGGCTCCAGACTCGGTGCCGAAATAGTCGATTCCGGATTCGCCTCCTTACGAGACGACCTGCTCCGGGTACTGCGAACCAAAAAGGAGGTGAAAGAGCACCGCTTCGAATGCAGAACACCGGACAACAATTTGAAAATTCTAAGTATTTGCGCATCGCCGCTGATGATGGACGGCAACACTTTGAACGGTGCGGTGATCGTCATCCGTGACATGTCCCTGCCTCCCGGGGCCGGGCATGGCAACAGGAACCGATTTCACCGGTTCATCGGCGGCAGCCTCTCTATGCAGGCCCTCTACACCCTGATCGAAAACGTCGGCAGAGTGGATACCACGGTTCTGGTTACAGGAGAATCGGGAACCGGTAAGGAATTGGCGGCTGAGGCGCTCCATCAGGAATCATCAAGGAGCAGCCGCCCGCTTATCAAGGTCGATTGCACTGCAATTCCCGAGAATCTGCTTGAAAGTGAACTCTTCGGTCATAAAAAAGGTTCCTTCACCGGTGCCGACAAAGACAGAAAGGGGCTTCTGCTCCAGGCTGACGGCGGCACCCTGTTTTTAGATGAGATCGGTGAAATCTCGGCAATGACCCAACTTCGTCTGCTCCGTTTTCTACAGGAACGAACTTTTTATCCGGTGGGTAGTGACACGCCAATTGTGGTCGATACCAGAATCATTACCGCCACTAATGTAGATCTCAGAGAAAAGGTGCAGTCAGGGAGTTTTCGTGAGGATCTCTACTTCAGGCTAAAGGTAATCGACCTGACACTGCCGCCGCTGAGAAAACGAATGGACGACGTTCCACTGCTGGTCGATCATTTCATTCAAAAGTACAACAGCGCTCTGGATAAGAAAATTTACGGCATCTCCGACAACGCGCTGTCCCGGTTGAAGAGCTACCACTGGCCCGGAAACGTCCGGGAACTCGAGCATCTGATCGAAAGGGCCGTTGTTCTCTGTCCGGGCACAACCATCAGCACCAGTGAACTTCCCCATGATCTGATCTTATCAGAATTTCCAGTGAGCGAAACTCAGCCTGCTCCATTGTCTGCACGTAGTGAGGAAACTGACACTCTGATGCCCCGCTCTAGCGAAATTATAGAACAGTCCGACGGTGAAGGAGCCAGAATTCTGGAAACACTGGCAAAGTGCGGGGGCAATAAAGCCAAGGCTGCCCGCCTGCTGGGTATTGATCGATCAACCCTGTATCGGAAAATCCGGGATCTTGACCTCGATCTGACGGTCATCGCCCTGGAATAAAGGCCACACAAGTGGTGTATCATTTCCGTTTCCCTGCAACACTTGTGTGGTTTTCATCACCGGCTTGTTTTCTGACCGAACCAGTTTCTCGTCTCTGATACTTTCCCCCACCTCCCAATCTCCTTGTTTGGCAACCGTAAATTCCACCCCAGCCAACATCTCTATCCCTTAAACTACTGAACCAACTAGTTATTTACATTAACCATCGAGTATCTCCTTAAACTTCGTCCAAGAATCATCTGTTGCCGCAGCAAGGCGCTGATCGGGCATCCTACATGCATTGCAGATTGTGAGAGGGGATTTAAGACGAACCCGAAGACCTGAGAGACGAGATGGTTGAATCAATCATCGCTACGCCGAAGACAGCCGATGAACTCGCTATCCGGCTCGAAGACGATTCCTGGTGCGCATCATATGCGTTCAGGATCAGGTGGCCGCATGGATTTGTCTGCCTGACCTGCGGCGCCTTTCATCCGGAGTCCGAATTCCAGATTAAACCTCTCTGCCGAGCCTGCGGACGCTGCAGTTCGATAACTGCAGGGACCCTGCTGCACGGCAGCAAAAAGAGTCTCAGCACCTGGCTGCGGGCCCTCTGGTGGGCAAGCGGCGAGAGCTCATCGATAAGCATCATGAAATTGAAGAACTATCTCGGCTTCTCCAGCTACCAGACGGGTTGGGCCTGGATGAAAAAACTGCGACACGCCATTGAGCTGGTCAACCGGAAAAAATGCACGGGTATCACGCTTGTCGATTCTGCACCTGCAGAGGTCCAGGGACAAGGTGAACAGCTCCTCGTCGCCGTCGAGTCAATTGCCCGCGGCAGGACAACCGGCAGGTTGCGGATGAAACTCTGCCGGTCTTTAGACCAGGAACTCATCTCCCGGTTTTGCAGAGCTGGAGTAACTGCGGGCAGTATCATTGTCTTTCCTGGGCGCAAGCCATTCACCTCGGTTCACCTTCAGGAGATGCTCTACACCGTCGATGACGCATCATTGTTTCATGAAGACATTGACACAATCTGCACCTCCTATCGTCGCTGGCGTCGCCGTGAGAAATATAGTTGGTCACACCTCCGTTGCAGCCAGAACCTGGTGGAGGAGTTCTGCTTTTTCCATAACGGTGCGCTCACTGCGGGCCGAGTGGATATTTTTGAAACCCTTGTTCTTGCAGCACTCACCCACCAGCCAGCCGATTTCGATGGTCTCAAGGAGATGCCGGCCCACTCTGGAGACGCGCCATGAATATTAGTCGCCCCCTCCTGATCATCATCAGTGTCATCATAGTAAGTCTGGTTGGTATCGGTTTTTTCAAGGCGAGCAGACAATTGCCTGAACAGGCTTACAGCGAATTCACCGCGGACCTTGAAGAAGGCCGACTACAGGAGACGTCGATCAAGGGAAATAGAATCATTGCTACCGATAGGGCCGGCAATCAATACACCACTTTTTCCCCCGATCTAAGCTCCCTGCTGCCGCTCTTACAAACCTCCGGGGTGACGATAAAAACATACCCGGCTCCGGTGCTGGCACCACTCTTCAGGGACATGCTGATCATAATCCTGCTGCTGGGAGGCTGGATGATACTCAGCAAAACTTCCCAAACCTCTTCTAAACGCTTTCTTAGTGCGGGAACTAAAAGTACCGCTTCCAGGAAGAAGACCGAGGTCACTTTCAATGATGTGGCCGGCATCTCGGAAGCACGGGATGAATTGAAGGAAATTATCGATTTTCTGAAACACCCTTCCAGATACAGCAGGCTTGGCGGACAGATACCTAAAGGTGTACTGCTCGAAGGCCTCCCGGGCACAGGCAAGACGCTGCTCGCCAAAGCCATAGCCGGGGAAGCCTCGGTACCGTTCTTCTCGATGGGAGGATCCGATTTCGTTGAAATGTTCGCCGGCCTCGGTGCCTCGAGGGTCAGAAAACTTTTTGAAGAAGCCAAGAAACAGGCTCCCTGTATCATTTTCATCGATGAAATTGATGCCATCGGCGGTAAACGGTCTGCCGATTATCGCAACGGCTCCAACGACGAGAGGGAACAAACACTCAATGCACTGCTCGTTGAGATGGACGGCTTCGAAACCAGTGAAACCATTATCGTCGTCGCCGCCACCAATCGTTCAGATATACTCGATTCAGCCCTGCTCAGACCCGGCAGGTTCGACCGGCGAATAACCCTGAATCTGCCGGATGTCAGAGGAAGGTTAAAAATTCTCAAAGTCCATACCGCGGGTACCGCCATCAGCACAACTCTCGACTTGACCAGCATCGCCCGCAGCACTCCGGGATTCAGTGGAGCGGAAATTGCCAACCTGGTTAATGAGGCAGCGCTCCTGGCTGCCAGAAAAGGAAAAGAGCGCATCGAACAATCGGACTTTGAAGAAGCCCAGGATAAGATCTCAATGGGGCTTGAGCGTAAAAACATGGTCATCGACCAGCAGGCCAGAAGGTTGACAGCATACCATGAGGCAGGCCATACCGTGGTCGCCAAACTTTTGCCTGAGTCAGATCCCCTGCACAAGACTACGATTATTCCCCGGGGAAGATCACTCGGACTCACCCAGCAACTGCCGATCGACGAACACCACGCCTATACAAGATCCTACCTGTTTAACAGGATCAAAATCCTGCTCGGTGGTCGATTAGCCGAGGAGCTGATTTTCGGCCGTTTAACCACCGGCGCCAGCAACGATCTTCTGGGTGCAACCCGGATTGCCCATCGCCTGGTCTGCGAATTCGGTATGAGCGATCAACTCGGGCCGGTCGCCCGAATAGATAAAGGACCGGAATATGGTGGCAGCGGAGATTTCTGGCAGCAGAGCCAGCAGACCCTGCGGGAGATCGATATGGAAATTCTAAGGATCGTGCAGCACTGCTATGAAGAGGCCCGGGAACTACTCAAATCGCACAACGATCTGCTGCACATGCTGGCAGAGTCACTGCTTGCTCATGAAACGCTGGATGGCGAAGAGGTCGATATCGTCTATCGCTGCTATCTCAACCATAGTCAAATCGAAGAAAAGCAGCGCCAAGATGAGGGAGGAAATTAGCATGAGAATTTTATGGTTCCTATTCTCTGTATGGATAGCAACAGCAACTTTTTCTTTCGCGGCCGGTGCACCATTGCCTACTGAAAAGTTTTTTGAGGCGCCGGGATCGCTCACGCTTGATTCTTTGAGTGGCATGTATGAGAAGGTGCGGTTCGATCATGATCTGCACGACTCCTACGCCTCCTGCGTCGAGTGCCACCATCATGTCACGGGCAAACCTCCCACCGATCCTGGTTGTAACTCTTGTCACCGATACGGGACCACCGATAGTCCGGTTGACTGCAAGAGCTGTCACCTGGTCAACCGGTTTTCAGAGGAGTCGCGGTCACCACAAAGCACCCATACCGGCTACCATATCGATATTGCTGGTCTAATCGGCGCCTACCATTTGAAATGTGTGGGCTGTCACCTGTCCATCACCGCCGGTCCAACCGGCTGCCAGGACTGTCACCTTAGACAGGATGGCAGGTTGTCACCCTCCGGCAGGGCAGTAAAAGGAGGTCGTGTGACGGACAAATGAGAAAGGAGAAGAACATGGGAGCCAAATTTTCCAGACGATCGTTGTTGAAAGGAGTGCTTGCCGCTGCAGCTTCAACACTATCGATGCAGCCTTTCAAAAAGGCCTTGGCACATGATTTTCAGGGCTACGAATCAAACAGGGGGGTGCTGGTCGATCTTAGCAGATGCATCGGCTGCCGCAGTTGTGAAGCCGCCTGCAGCCGGGAGCACGGACTGGCCTCTCCCGACGAACCACCCGAGAACTATCAACTGCTCGAGCAGCCGAAGCAGGAATTGCGAAGGCCTGACCAGAATGCATTTACCGTAGTGAACAGCTATGAATCGGCTCTTTATGATCACCCGCTGTTCAAAAAAGTTCAATGCAACCACTGCCTGGAACCGGCCTGTCTGACCGCCTGTTTCGTCAACGCCTATACAAAAACGCCAGAGGGGGCGGTGATATATGATGCCAATGTCTGTGTGGGCTGCAGAACCTGCATGGTGGCCTGTCCCTTTTCGATTCCGGCATTCAGGTACGACAGCGCCTTCGAGGCCCAAATCATGAAATGCAATTTCTGTTTCGACAGCCGCCTCAGCAAAGACAAGCCGCCGGCCTGTGTAGAAGCCTGCCCTATGGAGGCGTTGACCTTCGGCAATAGAAATGAGCTGCTCAGGGTTGCCAGAAAGAGGATAGACGATGGCTCAGGCAAATATCAGCACACCATTTATGGGGAATTCGAGGCCGGGGGTACATCTTGGCTCTATATCTCCCCGGTGCCTTTTGAACAGGCCGGCTTCGACCTGCAGGTCCCCCGACAACCAATTCTCTATTACGTCAAGGATTTTCTGGCAGTCGTGCCCATGGTCTTGACCATCTGGCCCGGCCTGTTTGCCGGCCTTTTCCTGTTGGCCAGAACCAGGAAGACAGCCGATGACTCTACTAATCATGAGGATATGAGCGATGAAACCATTGAGCGCTAATCATACAGATGCGGTAGACCGAGCAGCCGTTATTTCCATAGGTGACCAGCGGTTACTGGACAAAATATTTCTGGGACTGTCGGGCCGAAACTATTTGAGCCGGGTATGGACAAACCCTCTGAACTGGGCCATAGGCCTTATCCTTGTGATCGGAATTCCTTTGCTCTGCCAACGCTATCTTTATGGCCTTCAGGCCATTACACACGGTTCCCAGGACTACCCCTGGGGCGTTCTTCTCGGTTTCGGTCTTTTCGGCATGGTACCGTTGTCGGCATCCGGATTTCTGCTGAGCACAACCGTAGAAATTTTTCAGCGAGATGATTTCCGTCCCATTGAAAGACTGGCACTGCTCAACGGGCTGCTCGGCTACTTCTTTGCCGTAGTCTTCCTGCTCGTCGACCTGGGTATGCCCTGGCGGCTGACCTATCCTATGGTGATATCGTTTGGTCCCGCGGCAGTGCTCTTTCTTGTCGCCTGGCATGTAGCCACCTACCTCTCCGTCCAGGTTGCAGAAATACTGCCAGCTGTTTCAGAATGGGCTGGCTGGCCCGGACTCAAGAGATTCATCCAAAAAATCACCCTGGGACTCACCATCGCTGGCATAATCCTCTCAACACTGCATCAGGGTGCGCTCGGCGCCCTGTTCTGCTATGCGCCTGCCAAAATTCATCCTCTGTGGATATCCCCGGAATTTCAGTGGCTGCACTTCTTCGTATCATCTATTTTTGCAGGATTATGCATGGTGATCATCATTTCCTGGCTAGTCACGAAGACCATGACCTGGCGCTGTGATCACCGTTTTCTCACCTCTCTTGATAACATTACCCTGGGGCTGGCAAAAGGCGGTGCCACAGCCATGATCACCTACCTGGTCATTAAAATCGTGGCCATCGCTCATGACCAGGAATGGCTCCTGCTAATCTCCGGTTGGGGTCTGTATTATCTCTTAGAAATCGCCCTGGGTACCTTGGTACCTCTGGTGGTCTTTGCCTACGGTGTGCGTCACCGCCGTGTC
>JBPCUV010000069.1:0-10591 GCA_051010975.1 Desulfocapsaceae bacterium | reverse complement strand
CTGGTGGAACGCTTGAAAAACGGCTGGCCTCTGACTCCGTTTGAGGACATGTCCCTGTGGTACACCCCAGGACCCGAGGGCTACACGGACTATTCTCCCTACTCGGGATAACGGGTACTACAATTTATTCGGCTCAGCCTATTCACCCGACCCGCGCCCTCACTGACTCCTCTGCGAAGGACGGCTGTATACTGCAGGATCTCGATACCGCGCTCGAGTTCATCATAAGGGTACCTTGAAAAATTATCTTTTCGCCCAAACTCTGCGTTGCGGGGAAAAATTTTATCCTCGGAATATTAACTATATGCCTGTGGTAAAATTTTCACACGCGCCTTAATTTTGAACCCAAACCCTAATTTTGCAAGGTACCCAAAAACTCACAACTTCTGCCCTGATATCGGTCAGCTTTTATGTCATATAAATGAAATGTTTTGCTGAATATCTTTGATTTTACTGTGTTGCTGTCATTGAGATACAAGCCGATGAAAATCCATCTACCGATTTAGAATTTGTAGGTTGGGGTATTTCCTGGTAATCTCGGCCCTATTCAATATCGATCGGGACCAATGATGGTCCTGTCTATCTATGGTCTATCTGGCTGGATATGTCTGAAATTTGTTCATGAAGACATTGATTGCATATCATTCTACATCGGGTAGATTAGTTTTTTATTAATTTAAAAAGAGGTGATTTTTTGCAAACGGTAGTTAAGAAATGGTTTCGTGAGAAAGACTACGGATTTCTCGAAAACGGACGTGGACCGGACATAAAGGTGAGAAAGGCAGACCTTGTTAACTGTCAATTTTTGAAGATCGGAGCAACCGTCGAGTTTGAATGCCACATGGAGAAACAGGGGCTGACCGCTAAAAAGGTCAAACTTCTAAATCAGAATAAATTTAAGAACTCCAGAAACAGAAACCCTGGTGGCAAGAAATCTCCTTTTGGCGTGATGACCTAGGTAATAGTTTTCTGATATATCTTAATTCCGCTCAAAATTCTGATCGTTTCCAGTATACCCTGGCTTTACAGGTACATAACCCCGGCTTACTCAGGCCAACCCTGGATCATAACCTGATATACTGACTGATTTTGATGTGCAGCAGGTTTTGTGTTCTGTCTGAATCTCTGCAGCCTGAGAGTTGATAGTATCCTATCAATCCATCATCGCTGGAGTAAAGATTGAGCGTCCGTCGACCGCGATGTTAAAACCTGCGGTTATCCGGCCTTCGATAGAATCTAACTGGACCGGGCAGAGTTTTTTTTCAAGGGCGTATCATACACCTGATCAGGCAGGTACTATTTGATTGGTTTCAATAAGGAAAGTATTCCTAGGCTGCAGGTGCTTATAACTATGAAAGCCAAAAATGCGGTGGCATAGCTTCCCGTCATATCAAAAAGCTGACCCGTGAATATTGGTCCTACCGCACCGCCGGTTGTGCCAAAACAGACAACAATACCCAAAATAGTGCCATGAGCCTTGATGCCAAAAATCTCGGCCACGATTGGCGATATTGCGGTAAATACACCCCCGTGAGCCAAGCCGTAGATACAGGCGAAGAGGAAAAGCATCCAAAGTGAATCAGCAACCTGCAGCCAGAGCAGCGAGATGATGAGAAGCAGGAGACAAGCACCCATGATTGTCCTGCTGCCAAATCTATCGATGGCAAGCCCGGAAACAAATCGGCCTATCATGCTCACACCTCCAATAGTTGACAGGACTCCTGCGGCGTGGCTGGCGGACAAGCCGATATCACGAGCATGCGGCACAATGTGAATGATGATGCTTATCAGGCAGAAAATGACCAGAAAATTCACTATGCACAGATTCCAGAACTGATAGGTCTTTCTCGTTTTTTCAAAGCTTAAACTACTGGTTTCATCTTTGTCACTCTGCTGGTTTGATGTTTTATCTCCTCCGCTTGTGCGCTGGAAATCATGGGGGTCTCTTCTGAGGATCTGGGCAACGCCGAATAAGATAAGCGATGCCAGCAAACCCATGATGAGATAGGTATGGCGCCAGCCTACCGCTCCGATCAGAAAAGTGGCGATCAGTGGTATGGTGAATTGACCTGCGCCGGTACCAACTTTTACAAGCCCGGTCATCGCCCCCCTTCTAAGAGAAAACCAGCGAGCTATGGTGGTAAGTGCAATAACATCAATTGAGCTCAAGCCAATGCCAAGCAGAACACCATAAAAAAGGTAGAGCTGCAGGACAGAAGTGACGTGTGACATCAAAATAAGCCCAGCTCCGAAAAAGAGAGAAGTGACCGACATCAATATTCTAGGCCCATACCGGTCATTGAGGCGTCCAATCAGCATGCCGACAAAACCCATCATAAAAAATGCCAAAGACGAGGCGCCCGAAATAGTTGCTCTGGACCACTGAAACTCTGACATCAGTGCATTAAAAAATACACCGTAGGCCACGTAGGAGCCTATCCCCACAGCCTGGATCGTAAAGCAGGCTGCGAAGATGACATATCCATATGATTTAATTGTGGTGTTTCTCTCGCGTATCATCGTTATCAGAAGCTATCAAAACCAAGAACAATTAGACAGTAAATTGAGCAAACGTGCTCTGGCGCCTTGTACCCGTGGATATCAAACTGGAGAATTTCAACAAGGCAATCCATTATCCTGTTCACTATATAAGTAATTGCCCATTAGAACCTCAGCTAAATCGAGAATCTCTCGACCATTCGTACGTCAGGCCGGTTGAAGTTGTTCCACTATTTGTTTTGGGATTCTCCACAGTACGGCGTTGATGCCTTCTGAATAGTTCCTCGTCCTGCATCTTGCAGGCAACTGGATGCCACATGGTTCCATTGACTTGGTTCTGGTTTTTTTCATAAAATTAACTAAGAACAATGTGAACTAAGACAAAGCCAAACTTGTTGAGAAACAGGGACGGAAAGCCACGGATCTGAGTAGACAGCCGGGTTGCCTTGGATAGGGCAATCCGGCTTCTTGGTTTAAGGATGCCAATAATCCCACCGGAGGATTCAAGGCCTTAGACATAGTAGAGTTACAACGGCAGTAGTGGGGCGCGAAGCAATCTTGATACCTTCTGGTGGGTAAACCCATAGGAGGTTAGATCATGTATATCAAACAGTCGGAATTGTTGTGGGGGTTGGATAATCACTTCATCAAAGAGTTTATTGACTCTGCCATGAAGAAAACCTACCCGGAAGGGTATAAGTTGTTCAGCGCAGGAGATCCAGCCGAATATTTCTATATTCTGACGAGGGGGTCCATCCGGCTGAGTGTCGGCAAGGAGGAGAAGACCACCTATATCGTCGAACATGCGGGAGAGGCTTTTGGCTGGTCAGGTCTTGTCGGTATGCCCAGGTACTCCACGTCAGCTGAATGTGTGAAGGAATCCATGGTGATGGTCTTCGCCAAGGACTTTGTACAAAGCGTAGCTGATGTCGATCCGGAAAACGGCATGAGATTTTACAGAAGGTTGGCACGGATGCTTGGCAAGAGACTTATTTACAGCTATGGCGTTTTAATGGATGGAGTGACTGATGATTTGCACTATAACTTTGAGACAGAGGAAACGCCAAAGTCGCTTCAGCCTGCCTAAACAAACACGCCAAACAGAAGGATGACATCAAATTGCGAGTGTCATCCTTCTGTCAATTCTGCTCTCCTCCTTGAAATTCAGCAACCCACCAAATCTAAATTTACGGGTGGCGTTCTCGACTCAACGTCCATACATTCACTCTGACGACCTCAGGCGCTCTCGTCGGCTGCTGGTTACGATGATTAATGGATAATGGACAACGGGTGCGGTATGGATGCTATACACTACACTTTTCTGATTCTCATTATAACAATTGCACTATTTATCTGGGATAAGTTGCGAGCCGACTATGTTGCACTGGCTTCAATGAGCGCTCTGGTTCTCGGTGGGATCTTGACACCGAGCCAGGCCTTAAAGGGGTTCGGAGATACCACCGTGGTAATGATCGCTGCACTGTTCGTTGTCGGCGAGGGATTGTCCCGCACCGGTGTCACCGCCTATATCAGTCGTCAGATTATTTCAATAGCCGGAACACAGACACTGAGGGTAGTGGTCGTTCTCATGGCCGGGACCGCCCTGCTTTCAGCTTTTATGAGCAATACAGGTACCGTTGCAACCCTGCTGCCGGCTGTTATTGCCATCGCCTGGAGTATTGACAGTTATCCCTCGAAAATGTTGCTGCCGCTTGCTTTTGCGGCTAATGCCGGGGGACTGCTCACTCTGACCGGCACCCCGCCCAATATTGTCGTCAGTGAGACGCTGGTGAACGCTGGCTTTGAATCATTTGATTTCTTTGAATACTCCTGGATTGGTCTTCCTCTTCTGATAATGACCATCGGTTATATGGCCTGGTTCGGTCAGAAGCTTCTGCCCGTAAGTAAAAGCGGTGATCGTCCCGAGGACCTCAATGCTTCCCTGTATGGCATATCAGAGTCCTTCGGCCTGTCGGGGAAGCTCTTTCTGGCCTCGATCGCTCCCGACTCGCTTCTGGCCGGAAAAACGCTTGCCGAAGCTGGTCTTGGCAAAACCTATATGGTGACGGCACTGGGCGTCGAAGAAAATCCAAGCACTAGTTCGGATGCAGTATATTCCCGCCAGAGAAGGCTGCGCCGGTTTCTTCATCAGCTGGAGCACACCACCACCCAGAAACTTCCTGTGGCCTCAACCAAGGTTGAAGCCAATACACTATTGATTCTGAAAGGGTCTTCCAAGGCAGTAAAAAAGGCTTCAGAGGAGTTGTGTTTTGACTACGAAGAAATAGATCTCGATCCGGCGGTGCTTTCAAAGCTCTTGATAAGTGCCGATGTCGGTCTGGCCGAAGTATTGATCACACCGCGATCGAGCTATCAGGGCATAACGGTGCAGGAGAGTAATCTGCTGGATAAATTTGGTGTGCAGGTTATGTCGATACGTCGGGGGGATGCTCTGGTGACCCGCAGGAATACCAAACTGAAATTTGGTGATGCCCTGCTGGTTCGGGGCTACTGGCACAACATCGACCTGCTCAGGAAGGAGCGCCGCAATTTCACGGTTATCGGCAGCCCTGACGAGTTATCCCGTCAGGTAGTCGAGATGAACTGGAGAGGAATAATTGCCGTGCTATGTCTTCTAGGCATGGTTGTAATGATGGTTACCAAAGTGATTCCGACTGTTATGGCCGTTCTGGTTGCGGCCATGGCAATGGTCCTGGCGGGTTGTCTGAATATGAATCAGGCCTATCGCTCCATCGGTTGGCAGAGCGTTGTTTTAATTGCCGCCATGATACCGATGAGCACTGCTTTGGCGCTAACTGGCGGTGCGGAGCTGATTGCCCGCTATCTGGTGGCTACCATAGGGGCGCTGGGGCCCTTGCCGCTGCTGGCCGGGGTCTATATTTTAACAGCCGGATTCAGCCAGGTATTGAGCAATACCGCGACCACCGTTTTAATCGCGCCTATTGTTCTGCAGGCGGCACTGGTCTCCGACCTCTCGCCCTATCCGCTGCTCATGATGGTGGCGGTTGGCGCCTCGGCGGCCTTCCTCACGCCGATCAGTTCAACGACAAATTTAATGGTCTTAACACCGGGAGGGTACCGCTTCAATGATTACGTCAAGGTGGGGTTTCCATTGATGGTGCTCTTTCTGCTCGTCAGCCTGGTAATCGTTCCACTTGTCTGGCCGGTGTAGTGCTCACTCTTACAGAAGCTTTTCTAAACTAATTTCCAGCTTCTTTGCTATCACCGTTCGAGATAGTGTTACTGCTCATTTGCCTGAGCACCGCCTCACTGTCAAACTGGTCAAATTTTTCTCTCGCCCCTAATATATCAAGATTACGCTTACCATCGTTGATTTTAAGAATGCCATGGAGCCTGCGGAAGCGCACATAGAGGACGCCGTTTCTCTTCTCTGCGGTGATAACTCCTTTGGCACCAACATCAATCCTGTCACTGGTTGCAAAGGCATAGGGGATAACTATTCGGTCTTGGGCCATATCAATATTTGCCTCACCGGTCACATCATCAGTGGTGAGTGCTCTCCCAAGCCAGCCGTGTCTGCCCCGCTGATTAGCGATGACAGCTACGATGGGCTTTGAATCCGTCATCTCCAGATCTGCCTCTATAAGAATTGATATTGGTCGTTTCCAGACCGCATGCGCTTTCTTTAAACGAAAACGAGCGGCCCAGTTTTCGTCATCGTGGCTAGTTTCAGCGCCTACTACTTTGACATTGTCCAAGGTGACGGATGATCCGGAGATATCAAATTCCATATTCTCCGGGACGCCATCAATCAGCGTTATGTCAGCCTGCAACTCTCCCTCTATGGCTTGCTGGTCTATACGTGCTGACATATCGGTTGCCTTCAGTCTGACATAGCCATCTGCGGTTTCTGGCGCCATCTTGATATCTGCCGATAAATTTGCCGTACCACCGGTAAACTCCATGGGTGAGTTTGGCGGCAGGTACTGATTATAGGCTGACATGTCCTTGATATCTGCCTTCGGAATCTGGAGATGAAGATCTATGTCCATTTCCTTTTCCCCGATAGCTATATTTTTCACCAGTGCCTGCAGAATCATCCGGACGTTTTCAATAAACGCCTGGGTTTCATCTCTTCGTTGCATTACTCCTTGTTCTAATTCGACAATAAGGTTCACGTCCGGGTGCTCCCCACCCTTTTCCACCAGCAGAGAGGCTTTTCCATCACCTTCCGCACTATAGTCAAGGAAATCGACCCCAAGTGTTTGTGGAAGAATCTCAAGCTTGCTGCCTGTGCCTAACCAGCCTTGGCTCAAAACAACAGCTGCCGTCACATCACCGGAACCTGTGATGGTCAGTCCAAAGCGATTTTCAAACAAAACACTGAGCCAGGACAAGTCCGAAATTGAGCCGGTAATTATGATATTCTCTTCACCGGAATCCAGCAGCGCTGCAATATCTGTATCTTTTATACTTTCGTAGAGTTCAATAAAACCGGCGTCACTCGATATGTCTTCAGGAAGAAGCAACTTTATTTTCCCTTGCTCTATATCTACGCCTGCATACCATGGTTTCGAACTCTGCTGTTCATTGTGGCTCAGCGTGGCTCCTTCCAGGTGTACATAGCTCCCTGAAACATCAATCCCTTCTCCTATTGCCGGGCTGTCTGCTTTGAGTGCCATATCCAGGTTGGAGGTAAAGCGATAATCTTTTAATCCAACATCGGCTGCCTCGGATATCAATTGCAGGTCAGTGTTAAAGCCGGTCTGCGTTAGCTCGGTGAAACCTTGCAGTCTCCCCATGCCTCCGTGTAGTTTGAATAACCATTTGTCAGGAAGATAGGCCTGATAGGCTGCAAGATCAGGGACATCAACTGCAGGTATGGATACTGCCAGTCGCTTTGCTATAAATGGTTTTTCATCGGAGGGTACGACCGAACGGTTACCCCGAGCCTCCACTGCGACCCCGTCACCGCTGAACAGCAGTACATCTCTGATGGTGTCGAACGCTTTGAGGCTGGAAAAACTGATCAAAACATCTGTGTCCTCAGAGGTCTCGGATGTTTTGATGCCTACCTTACCTTCTCCTTCGAGTCGATAGTCCAGCAGGTCCATTGACAATTTTCGGGCAGCAACCTCAAGGTCACTCCCATCTTCCAGACTCCCTTGCCGCATATGTACCCGACCCTGAACCAGCCCGGTACCATCAACCTTCAGGCCTTGAAAGTTGGTAAGGTAAACATTCAGAAAAGCCAGACTTTCCGTTTCAGTCTGAATCTCCACATCGAGGTTCAGGAAATCAAAAATCTTAACTCCTTTATTTTCCTTGGGAACAAACGGAAGAAATTCAACACTTCCCGCTATATGGCCTTCCCGCAACACCTCATCGTCTCCATTGATGACCAGTGAATCGAGTTCGACATCGACTTCACCGTTGCTCAATGAAAATGGCCCGCCACGAGTTTGAATGCTCAGGTCGGTTCGCAACTCTCCTGCAATCTTCCCCTGAACCTGGAAAAGCCAGATTTCGTGGCTGCCGTGAGCAAAAATATCACCAATAATGATTTTCCATGGTTTGTTCTCCTTTTTTAAAGGAGGCGGGGCAGCAACTTCAGTTTCCAGTTGCCGATTATCTATAGGTGGAAAATAGGGGCGAATTTCGCTGTAGTCTTTGCCCGTTTTGGGACGAGGCCGCTGCTTGTAGATGACGTTTCGGGCCTCAACATTATCTAGCTTTACGGTATGCCAGAAAAGAGAGAGCAATGAAATAGATGCACTGGCGGCCGGAGCTTCCGCCTGCCACTGTTGTGAGCTGGATTGTCCGTTCGCAAAAATAGTTCGAGCATGAACTCGAAAAGGGTAGAAGGACCAGGCACGGCTCCAGGTTACTCTATATTTTTCGGGCTTTATGTTGTTGACAATGGTCTGAGTCAACGGCAGGTTCAGAGCAACATTGATCAATAAAAGGTAGATTATCTCTGCTATAATGAGGTATTTGATGATATGGATCAGCCAGGATTTCATTGTGCGTCTTCCTTTCTTGTCCGTTTTTCGGTAGACCTACTTATTCTGCTAACCACATCGATGACTCCAACCGCCAGTGCAGCTGATTTCGGCTAGAGTCGAGCTTCTCGCTCCTCAGGCATTGACAGATGTAAGTCTTTCTCACTCCAGATCCATTTCCCTGACAATACGATCCAGTTCTCCCGAGGCCCGAAGCTCTTCAATTTTAGACTCGATCTCCGCTATTTCCTGCTCGCTTGTCACTCCTACTGCAAGTGTAACCGGTTCATCTCTTAGATATGCCTGATCCAAATTCGCCAGGTTATTCACAGTGATGATACCATTTAATGTTTTCACATACTCCATGCCTCTTTCAGAATATCCATCCAGATTTTCTGTAAGTTTAAGCCCTGTGGGCTGCTTTCCCTGTGCTCGCAAGGTTGCCCGATTTTTTCTAAAGGCTTGATACTCGTTATGGGTATTCAGATTTAACATATAGCTTCTCACTGAATCAAATGGCCATCGGTACGATGCAACGCCATAATCACCTTTAGAAGCACGGTGTTCCTTTGGTTTCATTCCATCGCCGCCGTAGGTCCATTGACCGAACAAAGCGTTGCCTTCCCGAGCAAACCGAGATGTTCCGTAGCCGCTTTCATAGGCTGCCTGTCCAAGGGCTAACGAAGGTGGGATAATGTCAATACGTTCAAGTAGTTGAGAAATCAACTCATCTGGATCGGTGGTTTCTTCTAGGCCATATTTCTCTGCAAGAGTCTTGAGTCGAGTACGCTGCCCAGCGTTTACTTTGTTTCCGGCTTTTCTCTGTTGGCCGATAGCCTCGACTTCTACTCTTTCTTTTAGAATGAGCTCGTTAGACAGAAGGACCATCGGCACGATAGCTCTATAAAAAAACTCTTTTTTTACTTCAACCTCAATATTCTTTGATTCTGTTTCCCAGCGGTTGCTGGTTACGGCCATGATAATGCGTGGAACATCGAGGTCTTCATTATGTCTTTCAGCACCCCAGAAATTTCGGCTTTTGAAATAGTCGATTGTTTCATTCACTTTTCCTGTGTGAATAAGGACTTCATAATCCTGATCTTTGGATGTTGAACTGACTGCCATGCCGGGTTGCAGCAAGCAACAGAGTAGAACAAGTAGCACAGAGATCTTGGTCGGTAGGCTATGATTGAAAAGAGTCGCATACATAATACACTCCGGGTAGTTTCAAATGAGATGTTAATTATTCAGTGGAAGAATCCATTGATGACTGTACCAGTAATAACGGTTTTCAGCGCTGCTTGGTGCCGTACAATTATATCGAGATCTGCCGGGAGGAAGATTCTCGCTTGCCTGGATACTGAAAGTTTCGCCTGGCTTGACCCATTGTATCTGCATTTGATTACTGCCCAGATAACATGCGAGCTGTTCCAGGTCGGCATCTGTGGATGCAAGGCTCACCGTGAGAAGGGGGGCTCTGTCGGTCGTCTGAGGATTAATTGGGTCCTGCTGCACTACAGGCATTGGGAGTGACAAGGCCTTAGTCTTAAAGGATGCCATATCTGCAAATGCTTCAGCCACTGGAAAACGGGGCAATGCTGTCATATTACTCAAGGGACCAATACTTCCTGAATGCTGGCCGAATGCCGTGTAACCCAGATCATTGACGATATCCATCAGTTCGAGATTGAATTCGCCATAAGGATAGGCAAAGAGGGCAGGGGCACTTCCCAGCTCCTCCTGCAGACGCTGCTGTGCCTTTTCAATATCCGTCTTAACCCGTTCAGCCCAGTTTTTACTTGATTCTCCGTGTTTTTTTCGAACGAGATAATCGTGATTCAGGCTATGGTTGGCGAAAGTCACGCCGTGGCGATGCATTTCGCGAATCTGTTGCCATCCCATGTAGGCCTCAATCTCTTCATCTACTGTTTGGGGGGCTATAAAAACGGTAAAAGGGAAATTTCGTTTCTTCAGGCGTGGATATGCTTCATCATACACTGACCGATAGGCATCATCTATGGTAATTGCGACGGCTTTATCGGGGAGAGGCGTCTTGTTCTTTAGTGCAGCAACAATCTCCTCAAGGGGCAGGATGGTAAAGTCATTGG
>JBPCUV010000068.1:0-4916 GCA_051010975.1 Desulfocapsaceae bacterium | reverse complement strand
AGATCGAAAATAGTTGTTTTGTATCTATATGAAGGCATAGGGATTTGAGGAAAGGAATGCTTGTTTAGCAGGGCTGAATCTTGCCATCAAATAATTTGATAACTGTTTGGAAAAAGAAACCTTTTCTTTTTACCTCTAATAGATAAAAATGTGCCTTTCCAAGTTCCTTACATAAACTGAAGAGGTGCTCGATCATGTGGTTTGTTTCCTTTATCAAGACGTCAATCGGCAAAAAACTGGTGATGGCTACTTCTGGATTTCTGCTCCTGTCATTTCTGGCCATCCATGCCTTCGGCAACGCTGCAATATACATGGGCAGCAAATATTTTCAAATCTATGCCGATGCTCTTCATGGTTTTCCCGTTTTAGTACTAATTTTTGGGGTTGGTCTGTTATGTATATTCATCGCCCATATAGGTGTAGGCCTTCTACTGTTCTTTGAGAAGAGGAAAACCGCCTCGCGTTACAACGTCCAGTCACGGGTGGTTGAGAACACCTTTGCCTCCAGGACCATGCCCTACACCGGTGCACTGATTTTTCTTTTTCTTATCATCCATGTGTTCGGGTTCGGTATTGCCAAACCTGAAGATGTGAAAATCAGCATTTTGGTGCAAGACTATCTCAGCGGCTTTTTCTACAGTCTCTTTTATATAATTTCATTTATTGCTCTGGCAATTCATCTCAATCATGGATTCTGGAGTATGCTGCAAACATTCGGCATCAACCATCCGCGCTACAACACACTTATTTCAGCGCTTACAATTGCAGTTCCTGTAGTATTCCTGGTGATCTTTGGCGGCATCCCAATCTATTTCATGACTGGTGGGGGTGCAGGATATTGATGTTCGGCACCACATAGTCGTAAAATTAAATTTAGAAGTCAAAATAATAAAGGTTAAAAAATGGAACTGAATTCACGAATTCCATCAGGCCCCTTGGCTGAGAAGTGGGATAGCCATCGTTTCGAAAGCAAACTCGTTAATCCTGCAAATCGACGTAAATTCCGGGTCATCGTTGTCGGTACAGGTTTAGCCGGCGCCTCAGCTGCGGCGACGCTCTCCGAACTTGGTTATAAAGTTGATGCCTTCTGTCTGCACGACAGTCCTCGACGGGCCCATTCAATTGCTGCCCAGGGAGGCATTAACGCTGCCAAAAATTACCAGAACGACGGCGACTCGGTCTTTCGGCTCTTTTATGACACTATCAAAGGTGGCGATTTCAGAGCTCGCGAAGCGAATGTCTACAGGCTTGCCCAAGTCTCCACCGAAATCATCGATCAATGCGTGGCCCAAGGCGTTCCATTTGCGCGGGAATATGGAGGGACACTCGCCAACCGGTCATTCGGCGGCGCCCAGGTTTCCAGGACATTTTACGCCAGAGGACAGACCGGCCAGCAGCTTCTGCTCGGTGCCTACAGCGCCTTGTCCAGGCAGATTAACAGCGGTGGCGTTACCATGTACAACAGGCGTGAAATGATGGACGTGGTTGTCGTAGATGGCAGGGCCCGAGGCATCGTGGTCAGAAATATGATCACCGGGGAGATCGAATCTTACGAGGCCGATGCCGTCCTACTCTGCACCGGCGGCTACGGTAATGCCTATTTTCTCTCCACCAATGCGATGGCCTCCAACGTAACCGCGGCCTGGCGAGCCTGCAAACGTGGAGCGGCATTTGCCAATCCGAGTTTCGTACAGATCCACCCGACCTGCATCCCGGTGCATGGTGACTATCAGTCGAAACTGACCCTGATGAGTGAGAGCTTGAGAAATGATGGTCGAGTTTGGGTACCCAAAAACAAAGAGGACAAGCGCCCACCTGCACAGATTCCAGAGGAAGACCGGGATTATTACCTGGAGAATAAATATCCGAGTTTCGGCAATCTTGTTCCCCGGGACGTGGCTTCCAGAAATGCTAAGGAGCAGTGTGACCTTGGCAAAGGCGTCGGCTCCACCGGTCTTGCCGTTTATCTAGATTTCAGTGACGCCATCAAACGCGACGGAGCGGATGTCATTTTAAGGAAATACGGCAACCTGTTTCAGATGTATGAAAAGATCACCGATTCCGACCCGATGGTCGAGCCGATGATGATTTATCCTGCCGTTCACTATACCATGGGCGGGCTCTGGGTAGATTATAATCTTATGACCACTATTCCTGGTCTCTTCGCCCTTGGTGAATGCAACTTTTCCGACCATGGAGCAAACAGGCTTGGTGCCAGTGCCCTGATGCAAGGGCTTGCTGACGGTTATTTCGTTATCAGTACTTCAATCGGCCAGTATTTTGGTTCAGAAAACATCAGCCCGGTGAGCACCTCTGACCCGGCTTTCAAAGAGGTCGAGAATGAGGTTGATGAACGGCTGCAGAAGTTGCTTCAGAACAGCAGTGGAGGCCCCGAAGGAAAAGTTACCGTTGATGATGTGCACAAAGAGCTCGGCCGGCTGCTCTGGGACAATTGCGGTATGGCAAGAAATCAACAGGAGTTGGAGCAAGCCCTCGAAGAGCTCCCCAAAATCAAAGATAAATTCTGGAACTCTGTCTATGTTCCTGGTGCAGCCGATGATATCAATCAATCGGTAGAAAAAGCTGGAAGAGTTGCCGACTTTCTTGAGTTTGGTGAATTTATGATAAGAGATGCGCTGGCACGAGAGGAATCCTGCGGCTGTCACTTACGAGAAGAAAGCCAGACCGAGGAAAGTGAAGCGCTTAGAAACGACGAAAATTATGCCCATGTCAGCGTGTGGGAATACAAGGGAGATGACCAAGCTCCTGCAATGCACAAGGAATCACTTGTCTTTGAAAATGTGACGCCTTCCCAGAGAAGCTACAAATAGCCGATTCAGACCAAGACTCTCAGGAAACTAAAATGATGAGCACCATAGACCTTACATTGAAGATCTGGCGCCAGAGAAACAGCGATTCTCTTGGTGATTTTGAGACTTATATCCTCAGGGATATCTCCACCGATATGTCTTTTCTCGAGATGATTGACGTTCTCAACGAAGAATTGACCAGGGAAGGAAAAGATCCCGTGGCCTTTGATCATGATTGCCGAGAGGGCATCTGCGGGATGTGCGGAGCCGTAATTGATGGAGTTGCCCACGGACCGGACCGAGAAACGACCCTATGTCAGCTGCATATGCGTAAATTCAAAAGTGGCGACACCATCGTCATAGAACCTTTCAGGTCGCTGGCGTTTCCAATAAAGAAAGATCTGATGGTCGATCGTTCTGCCCTGGATCGTATTATCCAAGCTGGTGGCTACGTATCAGTCAACACCGGCGGTACGGTTGACGGCAACTCTCTTCCAATTGGCACCGAAACCGCCGAGCTGGCGATGGATGCTGCCGCCTGTATTGGCTGTGGAGCCTGTGTTGCCAGTTGTCCAAATGGTGCAGCGATGCTATTTACCGGCGCAAAAATTTCCCAGCTGAGTCTGCTGCCGCAGGGCATTCCCGAGCGCAAGGAAAGAGCTCGATCCATGGTGGCGCAGATGGATAAGGAAGGATTTGGCTACTGTTCCAATGAAAAGGAATGTGAGGCTGTCTGCCCCAAGGGGATATCGATTAGAAACATTGCCCGCATGAACCGGGAATACCTGAAGAGTTTACTGCTTGGCGAATAGATTTACTGCTAAAAACAACTCTTGAGCCTGGTCCTCTGCCGCATTCCGCTGGTGGGCGACCAGGTTTTTTTATTACCGCGATGAAATGATGAAGTACGATGCTGTCATAATCGGAGCCGGCCCCGGCGGGTTGCGATGTGCCTCGTTGTTGGCAGACAAGGGTGTCAAAGTCCTGGTTCTGGAGCGAAGTACAAAAATAGGCAAAAAAGTTTGTGCCGGTGGCATAACCGGGGGCGGACTTATTAACTCGATACCTGACCTTTTGATTCAAAAAACGTTCTCCTCACAAAAAGTGAGAACCAAGTATCAAAAAATCATGGTCGGTGGCTCAGAACCTCTGATTGCCACTGTCAACCGTTTGGAGCTTGGTTCGTATATGGCCGATCAAGCGGCTCACCAAGGGGCTGAAATTATTTGGGGAGGCCGGGCCGAGGCCATCGGTAAAGACCGGGTTCACTACACTGTTGCCGGCCGTTCTTGCGAAGCTCGCTATGGTTTTCTGGTTGGCGCCGATGGATCCAGCTCAAGGGTACGAAAGTATCTGGGAATTGATAAGACATCTCCGAGATGTGGAATAGGCATTCACTATCTGGTTGCCGACGGCGGAGAAGACATGGTCTGGAATTTCGATGCAGATTTTTTCGGCAGCGGCTACAGTTGGATATTTCCCCATCGTGACTACGCTTCAGTGGGCGCCTATCTGGCCGACGGCAGCATGCCACCACTGCAGTTAAAGAAGGAACTGCAGCGATGGTTGATCGGCCAAGGGATCGAGATAACCGGGGCTCGGTTTGAAGCGGATAAAATAAACATTGATTATCGCGGCTGGTCATTCGGCTCCCGTTTTCTCATCGGTGACGCAGCTGGGCTCGCCTCCCCTCTAACCGGCGAAGGCATAAATCCGGCAATCGTTTCGGCAGAGGCGGTTGCCATGAAAATCTTAGATGCTTCCTATGAGCCGGAGAGCCTTGAGCGAATAATTTCTCGACATCGTAAGCATGAGGTGCTGAGAAAAACTGCCGGTCGATCACGACTTATTTCACTTTTTTTGTCAGAGCTCAGTTGTTTTCTGCTGCGCTCGAAACTGATCGCCTTTGACAAATTCGAAATGGCTTGATTAGCAACTCCATACACCGGAAACCCGAATGAATAAAACCACTGGTTCACGAAAGGCCTGGCTCAACACCTTGTTTGTCGCTGTCTGTGCCGGGCTGCTTATCTTTCTCTATCTTGCTCCCGAAGAAACGACCTCCCCTCTTCCTGGCGATGATCTGCACGAACCATTTCATCAGAT
>JBPCUV010000067.1:0-11639 GCA_051010975.1 Desulfocapsaceae bacterium | reverse complement strand
TGATTATTTCGCTGGCCGGGGCGCGGCTGTTGACCCGGTCCCATTCCAGCGTTCCCAGTGCCTGATCCGGAGATGGAGAACAGCCCGGCAGTATACACAGGAGGAGGGCGCAACCAAAGGGGATCTTAAGATTTCTTGTGAGAGTAGTGAGCATATCTTCCTGTCAGTGATACCAGTGATCAACTTTTTTCATGTAACCACTACCAATAATTACGGAAATGGGAGTAAGCAACGGTGATTGATGGGTTAATAGCGCGGTCATTCTCGTTGCTCCCAAGAATCTCGGTGGGGCAGGTATCGGTGCCGGCTCTGCTGCCGTTACAACCGCCTACCAACGGAGACCGACTCATATTGAGGAATCAGCCTCATCTACGCAATTTATGTTATTACAACACAACGAACAACATTTCGCCAAGGCCTGATCAGCGACTAACTAACGTTGCTAGGGAGGCGGTTTGAAATCTTCTCATATGATACCGATCAGCATTTTTGTGCCGATGGCGATCAGCAGCAGCGCAAAGATTTTTTTTAGCTTACCTACCGGCAGGCTGTGGGCAAGTTTTGCACCAATCGGGGCAGTAATAACACTTATGGCGGCAATACCGAACAGGGCGGGAAGGTAGACGAAGCCGATAGAATACTCTGGCAGTTCCGCAACGCCCCAACCGTTGAAAATATAGCCGACAGTTCCGGCAACAGCGATCGGCAGGCCAATAGCTGCTGATGTGCCAATTGCACGGTGGATAGCGACATTGCACCAGATCATGAAGGGCACAGACAGCGATCCGCCGCCAATCCCAGTCAGGCTTGCGACAATGCCGATAATTGCTCCAACACCGTTCACTCCGATGATGCCGGGTAACTCCCGGGACGGTTTTGGTTTTTGGTTGGTGAGTATCTGGGCGGCGATGAACAGCAGGAAAAGTGCAAAGAAAACTATGAGAAACGTTGTCGACAGAGCGGCGGCGAAACAGGAACCGAGAAAGGTGCCGATCAGGATGCCTGCAACGATCCGGCGTACGACCAGCCAATCCACAGCTCCGCGCTGGTGATGCGCCTTAAGGCTCGAGATGGAGGTAAACATGATTGTTGCCAGAGATGTTCCGAGCGCTATGTGCATGATCACCTCCTGTGAAACTCCCTGGCTGGGCAGTAGAAATACAAGAATTGGTACGATTACCCCGCCTCCACCAACCCCAAGCAGCCCGGCCAGAATTCCGACGATCCCCCCGATGGCAGCATAAACGAGCAGAATACTTAACACGAGGGGCCTCTTCCAACTCGACTATTCACCTGTCTTGACCCGGTTGAGAATTTTCATCGCCCGGGAGATATTAAACACTCCGCACACGCAAAATTTTGCCATGCAGCAGGCGGCTTCGTCCGGCTTCATACGTCCTTCTTTGACTCTATCCATCATTTTTCTGGCAAAATGTGAGGAGACCATTCCGTGACCGCACATAGTCGAGATAGATAGTGTCTCAGAATCGGGAAGACGGCCTGTATTGCCGTGAAAGCCAAGTGTATACTCGACTGCATGGGGGGTGATTTCAACTTCTCCGCAGATCTCGCGAACATCGTCGACCAGGGCACTGATGTTGACCGAAAGTCCCAGGTCCAGTCTCTTGATGTCCGCAACGAAGTTTTTAACCAGGCCTGGATCATCGAACACTACTGCCGCTGACCCCGGGGCCGGCATCTCATCGATGAGATTTTCATAGGTTGTTTTCTCTTTCCGGCCAACGAAATAGAGTTTGATGAAACTCAAATCTTTCTCAGGCCGATAAAGTGAGTTGACCAGGGCATTGCCCATATTGATGGGACGGTACTTGATGGCAGTGCGTAAAAAGATCTTGGCCTTTTCGAGTGCACCCTGATCGTTGAATCCTTTACCAGCCATGGCAAAGACGATGAAATCATTGCGCAGGGTGTTGCCTTTACCATATCTGTGCAGTGTATTTGTCATTGGCTAGCCTCCGCTAAACCTGCATCCTGGTTGGAAATACGTCCCAGGCCCAGATTCACCTTTGCCCAGCCTAGTTCGAACCCCTGGTCGAGCAGGATTTCCTTGAGCGGGTCGGTTCCATCGTTATCGCAGACGGTTGAAACACCAATGCTCACGACTGTTTCGACAGATTGACTTACGTTTTTCAGCAGTTTGAGAGTGTGGGAGGTTTCAGCAAGCGGAACGGTGATTTCCACGATGCATGAGAGAACCTTCTCATCGAGCAGATCTTCTCTGATGTGGCCGGTTTTAATGCTGGTCATCAACTGCGTAACCGGATTTCCCGATTCGAAATTGATACCTTCTGCGGCCATTGCTCTGGTGACTGTCTGGACATCTCTGAAATAGACGCCGACGCCCGGTCGACCGAACTCAATCACTACGCCGACATCTCCTTTCTTGATGCGGCCACTGACGTCGTTGGTTTTTACCTCTTCGGTACCCCTGCCGTGAACCCCGGTAGATTCATGGGTGACCATCGGGTCACTGAAGGCGCGCCGGACGATCCGCGGCCATTCTAATTCTTCTTGGACAATGGCGTCTGTCGGACAGACATCGGGAGCAGGTTGAAATCGCAAGCTCACCGCTTTGAGCATTTTACGTATCAGCCGGGTGATTCCGGGCGGCAGATGCTCCAGACTCAGACTCCTGAAACAGTTATGGCATTCGACGCAGGTTTCGGTGTTGATTTCAGACAGCCCGTCCTCGCCAATGTAGATTGCGCCTACTGGGCAAATGGGAACGCAGTTGGCACAGCCGACACATTTGTCTTTGTTGATTTTCACTTGACAGTTCCTCGTTTGAAAGTGGCCTGTTCAGATGGTGGCAAGCGACATCGATTGTATACAAGGAACCTTATAAAAGCAATGTTTCACAACGCCTGACTGCTGACATGAGCTGTTGTAATATTCGACATTGGCGTTACACTGTCAGTCAGCATTAGAGCCAGATAAACCTCCGTACGGACACGATATGAAGGGACTGGAGCAGAACCTGAAAGCAGATGTTGCTGGCGAAGTTTATTTCGACCAGTTCAACCGCGGACGCTATGCGACTGATGCCTCGCATTATCAGGTGATGCCGGCTGGAGTGGTGGTGCCCCGCAGCTTCGAAGATGTGCGTAAGACAATGTTTCATGCCCGGGCTGAAGGGGTTCCCATTCTGGCCCGGGGCGGCGGTTCATCCCAGTGTGGACAGACGGTTGGTCCGGGGCTGGTGGTTGATCATTCAAAATACCTGAATCGGATGCTTGAACTCGACGTTGAGAATCGGCGCTGCGTGGTCGAGCCAGGCATGGTACTTGACGAACTCAACGCCCAGCTTCAAGCCCATGGTCTCTGGTTTCCGGTCGATGTATCCACCTCCTCGCGGGCGACCCTTGGCGGAATGGCCGGAAACAACTCGGCCGGAAGCCGTTCCATCCGCTATGGCCTGATGCGCGACAATGTACTGTCCATCGCTGCAACCCTGGCAGACGGGAGCGACAAGGATTTTGGGACCATTGATCCTGCTGCTCTTGCGGCTTCGGCCGCTGACGAGCTCACCAGCCGGCTGCTGCAGCTTGGCGAACGTGCTCAGCAGGAGATTCTGGAGAAGTTTCCACGGGTATTGCGCCGGGTTGGCGGCTATAACATCGATACGCTGGTTCCTGGTCAGGAACAGACCAATCTGGCTCATCTGCTTGTTGGTTCCGAGGGAACGCTGGCCTATTTCCGAAGCCTTGAATTAAAGCTTCATGAACGGCCGAAAAACAAGGTACTTGGCGTCTGTCATTTTCCAACCTTTTATGCAGCCATGGATTCGGCTCAGCATCTGGTAAAGCTAGACCCGACTGCGGTGGAACTGATCGATCGCACGATGATAGAGTTGTCCAGGGACATTGCTCTATTCCGGCCGGTGGTCGACAGGTTTGTGAGCGGTGATCCTGAGGCCCTCCTGCTGGTCGAGTTTGCCGAAGATGAGCAACAGGAAAATCTGCTGCGGCTGGCCAGACTGACCGAGTTGATGGGTGATCTGGGGTATGACTGGCAGGGTAATGGTGAGCGCTGGGGTGGCGTCGTTGAGGTGGAGGAGCCGTCATTTCAGCGGGCGATCTTCGATGTCCGCAAGCAGGGCCTCAATATAATGATGTCGATGAAGGAGGAGCGCAAACCGATATCTTTCGTTGAGGATTGTGCCGTTGAGCTCAAGGATTTGGCCGAATATACGGCCCGGCTGACCGACATCTTCAGCAAACATAATACCACCGGGACCTGGTACGCCCATGCCTCGGTCGGCTGTCTCCATGTACGACCGGTACTCAATCTCCGTCTCGATAAGGATATCAAGGCAATGCGTTCCATCGTCGAAGAGGCTATGGAAATGGTCAAAGCCTACAAAGGCTCGCATTCCGGTGAACATGGCGACGGTTTGGTGCGCTCGGAGTTTCATGAGGCGATGTTCGGTTCAGACCTGGTCAAGAGCTTTCTTGATGTCAAAGGCTGCTTTGACCCGGACAACCTGCTCAACCCTGGCAAGATTGTCAATCCGACCAGGATGGATGACCGCAGCCTGTTCCGCTATGGGCCGGATTATCAAGTGGAGGAGATGGAGACCGTTTTTGACTGGTCCCAGTATCCTGGTGCCGGTAGAGGGTTCCAGGGGGCTGTGGAGATGTGCAACAACAATGGGGCCTGCCGGAAAATGCTTGATGGGGCAATGTGCCCATCGTTTCGTGTTACCAGAAACGAGAGAGATTCGACGAGGGGCAGGGCAAACAGTCTCAGACTAGCCATTTCGGGGCAGCTCGGGCCCAATGCACTTGCTTCTGAAGGCATGGCCGAGACGCTCAAGCTCTGTGTGTCCTGCAAGGCGTGCCGTCGTGAGTGTCCTACCGGGGTTGACATGGCCAAGATGAAGATTGAGGCTACATTTGCCCACAAAAAACAGAAAGGCTTTACGCTGCATGACCAGCTGCTGGCCTCGATGCCCCGCTATGCACCGATCCTTTCCAGGCTCTGCTGGCTGGCCAATCTGCGCTCGGACGTCTCGTTCATAGCCCGTGTCTCGGAGCGGTTCGACGGATTCACCAGTCGTCGACCGCTACCCAGGTGGCGCTCCGACTTTTATGCTGGGGAGCCTGCGACCGGGCCGGTTGACGGTAAGGAGGTGATCCTTTTTGGTGATACCTTTAACACCTATTTCGAAGCTGAAAATCTTGAGGATACCAGGGAGCTGCTGAGCCGATGCGGTTACCGGGTGCTCTCTCCAAGGGCCGCTCATGGCGGTAAGCGTCCAGTCTGCTGCGGCCGCACCTATCTGACGGCTGGCAAAATCAACGAAGCCAGGCGCGAAGCCCAGCGGCTGCTTGATACCTTTTTTCCCTATACCAGACGCGGAGTGCCGATTGTCGGGCTGGAACCGAGTTGCTTGCTCTGTCTGCGCGATGAAATCCCGGCTTTGATACCGGGTGAAAAAGCCGACAGTGTAGCCGGCCAGTCCCTGCTGCTCGAGGAATTCTGGGTTAACGAAAAGCTCTCCCCCAGGATGAAAGCGCCGGCACGTAAGGTTCTGGTACATGGTCATTGTCATCAAAAAGCTTTCGATGCGGTCAAGCCGGTTGAAACAGTGCTCAGAACTATTCCGGGACTGGAGGTGGAGATGATTGATTCGAGCTGTTGTGGAATGGCCGGCGTGTTCGGCTATGCCAGTGAGACCTATGAGGTGTCGATGCAGATGGGTGAACAGTCGCTGTTCCCGGCTGTTCGGGAGGCGGCACCGGATACTACGATCGTAGCCGACGGCAGTTCCTGCCGCCACCAGATTCAGCACGGAACCGGTCGTCGGGCAGTACACGTCTCCCGGGTGCTGCGCCAGGCTCTTGAAACTTAGTCGAGACGTGGGTCCGCTGTCTGGATTCAGGGTGGATCCTCAGGGCAACCACACAGATATGGATGATCAGGCAGGAGAATGAAGAAGCAACTGGACCGTAATCCTTGAATAATAGAAAGATAAATGGCTGATATCCTCTTTATCTCCCCCTATCTGGAACTTGCCGAGATTGCCTTGCAGGTCGTCGGCAGTCAGGCTGATGTTGATGTCAAGGTAACTCGGATGGACGAGGCCGTTGAACTTGCCCTGGAGGCAGAGACCCAGGGCTACCAGGTGATCGTAAGCCGCGGTCTTACGGCATCAAAAATCAAGGCCTCGGATATAGAACTGCCGGTCATAGATATCGGCATTAGCGGGACCGATATCCTGCGCGCCTTTTATGAGGCTAAAAAGCTCGGGAATCGGGTCGGTATCGTTGATGTGGGAGAGGTGATCATGGGACTGCCGAGCCTGGAAAAAATCATCGATGAAAAACTTATCAAGTATACCTGCGAGAATGATCTGGACGATATCGTCAAAGGCATTGAATATCTTAAGGAGAAAGGCGTTGATGTGGTGATCGGTAAGATTGCCATGGCCCGGGAAGCGAGGGCCAGTGGGATGGAGGCGGTGATCATCACCACTGCTTACGAAACCGTCAGGATGACCATTCTGGAGGCGCGGCGGGTAAACGAGGTGAGAAAACAGGAACGGCGCAAGGCGGAACAGTTAAAAGCGATGCTGAATTTCACTTACGACGGTGTGATCGCTCTCGATCGACGTGGAAGAATCACCGTGTTCAACAAGGTGGCCGAGGAACTCTCAGGCTGGTCGGTCAAAAATGCCATTAATCGTGAGGTGACCGAGGTTATCCCGAAGGCGGGCTGCCAACACCTGCTCCAGACGGGTCGGCCCGAGCTCGGGGCAGTCCTCGAAATCGGCAGTGTCAAGGTCGTCGCCAACCGGGTACCGATTATCGTAGACGGTAAGATCGAAGGGGTCGTTACCACATTCCAGAAGCTCGACGTCCTGCAGAAGATTGAGAGCAATGTCAGGCGCAAGCTTTCAGACAAGGGACTTTCAGCCCGCTTCCGGTTTGAGGATATCCTTGGTAAGAGCGAGTCGCTGAAGACTACCATACGGCTGGCCAAGGAGTATGCCACCATAGATTCGACCATCCTGATCCATGGGAGGACCGGTACCGGCAAAGAGGTCTTTGCCCATGCCATACACAATGGCAGCCGACGTCAAAGTGAACCCTTTGTGGCGATAAACTGTGCTGCCCTGCCGGAGTCGATTCTGGAGAGTGAACTGTTCGGTTATGTCGAAGGTGCTTTCACCGGAGCTCGTAAGAGTGGCAAAGCCGGCGTTTTCGAAATGGCCCACGGCGGCACGCTGCTGCTCGACGAGGTCGGCGAGATGCCGCCGATGATTCAATCACGGTTCCTGCGAGCAATTGAACAGCGTGAAATCATGAGACTCGGGGACAGCCGGATCATCCCTATCAACGTGAGGCTTATCGCCGCCACCCATAGAAACCTCCGGGAGATGGTTGCCCGTGGACAGTTCAGAGAAGACCTCTACTATCGCCTCAATGTATTGTCGCTGCCGATTCCCACATTGCAGGAAAGGGAGCATGATGTTCTTGTCATTGCAGATAAATTTTTGCGAGAATTTTACGATATGCAAGGCAAATCCTACGGGATATTCTCCGATGAATCGGCCCGCCTACTGCTCGACTATGCCTGGCCGGGCAATATCAGACAGCTCCGAAACGCTATGGAGCGATTGTCGGTGATGACGGCCGGTGGTCTCATTGAAGCCCAAGAAGTCAGAAGGGCCCTGCAACTCCAGGAATTCGGCACCCCTGATATGGCTGTTGGGGATGTTCGTTCTGCCCCAGAAGCCCCAGCTCAGCATGACTCTTTAGCAAGCCTTCCATCTCCTCCAGAAACAGAAGGGCCAAAGTTCGGTGTAGAGAGGGCGGCCTACGAAAAAGAGCTTATTGACGCCGCCCTGCGAGAGTGCGATGGGTCTAAAAGCCGGGCCGCGAAGATGCTCGGTATCAGCCGGACAACACTGTGGCGTAAGCTCCAGCGATGTAACGAGATCTGATTACCATTCTACAGTTCGGCATATGTTTCGCTGCGTTTCACTAATGGAACAATTTCCGACCAAATGATTCAGTTTCGAAACGGCAACGAAACGTTTTTTGGCACCGTTTTTTTTCAATATATGGTGAAATAGTTGTGGGACGTTCACCATTCCCGTTCCAGAGGCGCATTCCCGCTCAGGACACAAAAATATTTCTCTGCGGCTTTTTTCGGCGCATCTCTTGCAGATAAAACAGCTGAGAATGAGCTGATCGTAGTTCCTGCTATGTGACCCTCAAATATATGTCCAATAACAAAGCACCACTTCTCCATCATCGTTGGGCGAATAGGCTACTGTGGAATGGAGTTCTGCATTTAGATGCTTCCGCCGGGGAGTGGAGTCTGACAAGCTGAACTTCTGTGGGATGGATAGGGTTTTGCCTAGGGGCAGGCCTTTAAACAAACCTAATACAAAAAGGAGAGTGCACCATGAAGAAACTTACCACCTTTTTATTGATGGCAGCATTTATCACCTTTGGTCTTCTGACCACTCAGGGGGAAGCCCGAGCCAAGACCATTGAACTCAAGTTCGGACATGTCGGTGCCCCAGGTTCACTTTTTCTCGCCTGTGCCGATGAATTTGCCAAGCGTGCCAATGCCAAGCTCGGTGACAAAGCAAAAGTTGTCACCTTTGGCTCCAGTCAGCTTGGAAAGGATCAGGAATTACTGAAGAAACTGAAACTTGGAACGATCTCTTTTGCTCTTCCTTCAACCGTCATGTCATCGGTTGTAGATGAGTTTGGAGTTTTCGAGATGCCTTACCTGGTGCTTGACCGCAATCATATGCGAAAAATCAGGGACGAGGTCTTCTGGCCGATGATCGCACCGAAAGTCGAGGCAGAAGGGTATGAAGTTGTTGCGGTATGGGAGAATGGTTTCAGAAATATCACCAACAATGTCAGACCGATTAACACTCCTGCCGATCTCCAGGGCGTCAAGCTTCGGACACCCAAAGGTGAGTGGCGCGTCAAAATGTTCAAGGCATATGGCGCCAATCCAACTCCAATGGCTCTTTCGGAAGTATTCGTGGCCTTGCAGACCGGAGTTATTGATGGACAGGAAAACCCGTTCACCCAGATCTTCAGCCAGAAATTCCATGAAGTTCAGGACTTTCTCTCACTGAGTGGTCATGTCTACACCCCGGCCTACCTGCTCACCGGTAAGAAGACCTGGGATAGCCTGCCGGCTGATGTCCAGAAAATCCTGAAAGATGAAGCCGTTGGTATGCAGGAGTGGGTTTATGAGACCGCTGAGAAGATGGAAACAGATCTTCTCAATAAGATGAAGGGCTCTGTAGAAATTAACGAAGTCGACAAGCAGGCATTTGTTGACGCCAGTGGTCCAATCTACGAGGAATTTGGTACGAAAGTTACCGGTGGGAAGGACCTTATCGACAAAGTTCAGGCTTTAGCCAAATAATACCTGAATAATCCGACAATGCCCCGGACTTGAATCCGGGGCTGTCTCTAAATTTTCCGGCAGAACTTTTGAGGGGGATCGGTTTGCTTGCAAGGTATCAGAATATATTCAAAAAAGTGATGGAGTATATCGTCGTTTTTCTGATGATCTCGCTGTCTGTGCTGGTCGTCGTTGCGGTGATATATCGCAAGTCAGGTATGTCGCTGAGCTGGTATGACGAGGTGGCCTCCGTCATGCTGGCCTGGCTGACCTATTACGCCTCTGCCCTTGCAGCTCTTTCCAGGGGACACATCGGTTTTAATGGTCTCTTGAACGCAATGAAGCCTTCTCTTCGAATTCCGACGCTGCTTATCGGAGAAGCCTTGGTCATTGGTTTTTTTATTTTGCTTGCCTGGGTTGGAATAGAGGTACTGGTTATCCTCGGGGGTGATAACCTCACCAGCCTGACCTGGGTTCCCACCAGGCTCACTCAATCGGTCATTCCCATCGGTGCAGCACTCTTCATCATCGGCCAACTCCTGAGTTTTCCCGACATGTGGCGTCAAGCCATGTCTGAAAGGGGGATTGCAGGCCACGAGGACGTGGAAATCCCGGATGAAGTTCCGCAAAATGCGAGGGAGGGGGAGTCGCCGTGATTATTTTTTTGATGTTTGTCGGTTTATTTCTTCTGATCATGATCAACGTGCCTATTGCCATTGCGCTGGGTATCACCGCTGTCATTACCATGCTGATAATCCAGGGCACAGCAGCCCTGCCCAATATTGCCCTGGTAATGTTTGACGGAGCTACCAAATTTCCGTTGCTCGCTATTCCTCTATTTATCTTTGCCGGAGCCATCATGAATACCGGCGGGATATCCAAACGCCTGATAGCTTTTGCTTCTGCCCTTGTCGGTTTCGTCAAGGGCGGTTTGGCCATGGCTTCTACTGCTACTTCAATGTTTTTCGCGGAAATGTCCGGGTCTGCTGTGGCCGATGTGGCGGCCCTGGGTTCGATCCTGATTCCGGCCATGAAACGTAAGGGCTACCCAGGCCCGTTTGCCGCCGCAGTAATGTCATCTGCGGCTACCATAGCAGTAATCATTCCCCCTTCCATTCCGATGATTCTTTATGCGGTGATGTCCGGCAGCTCGGTAGTCAAGATCTTCGTAGCCGGGATCATCCCCGGTATCATGTGCGGTCTAGCGATGATGGGGTTGTCATATGGATTTGCCGTTCGCCGGAACTATCCGGTGGAAGAAATCTTTCAACTGTCAAAAGTCTGGTCAACATTCAAGGAGGCTTCCTGGGCTTTTATAGTCCCGATTATCATTCTCGGCGGGATCTTTGGCGGGTTTGTCACCGCCACTGAAGGGGCCGGCCTGGCCGTGTTGGCTTCTCTATTTGTCGGGGGTGTCATCTACCGTGAGATCAACTGGGAACACCTTAAAGAAGCCACCATTGAAGGTGGTATTTCCACCGGCGTGGTCATGCTCCTGGTAGCGGCTTCTGCCCTGATGGGGACGATTCTGACCGAATTGCAGATTCCCCAGCAATTGGCCCAGCAGATCACTGATTTGACCACCAACAAGTATGCGGTTCTGGCAATGCTGAATCTGTTTTTCCTGGTTGTTGGTTGTTTCCTGCATTCAGCTGCGGCAATCATCCTAGTCGTGCCGATCGTCATGCCGCTGGTGCACGCCGTCGGCATCGATCCAGTTCATTTCGGTCTCATTGTCACCCTGAATCTGGGTATCGGACAGCAGACACCGCCGGTAGCCAGCGTATTGATCACCGCCTGTTCAGTCGCCAAGGCTGATATCTGGGAAGTCAGCAAGGTCAACGTCTGGTATGTCGGCTGTATCTTTGTTGTCCTGATGATGTGTACCTACATTCCGGCCATTCCGATGTTCCTGGTAAACCTATTTTACGGATAGGAGGTTCCGGTCATGATTGTAAACAGCGCTTGCCTGACTGCTGTCCAGGCAATTGAGATGCGTGGGAGAGAATTACATCCAAAAGATGATGATCTGGTGATTAAAACTCACGCAGCCGGAATCTGCGGAACGGATAAAAACCTGTACAACGGGGTGATACCTCCATCTGGAGGTTTGAATTCTGAGATAAGAACGGCTTTTGGATATCCTTATTTTTTCGGGCACGAAGGTGCTGGAACGGTCATCGAGGTTGGCAAAAACGTCAGAAGGTTCAAAACGGGTGACAAGGTCATGGCTT
>JBPCUV010000066.1:0-3844 GCA_051010975.1 Desulfocapsaceae bacterium | reverse complement strand
AAAGCCACCTCCTTATTAATCGAGAGTGGCAGGGTTGTTGATATCCGACAACTCTATTTTGACTTGAGGAAGTCGTTGCTGCACAGTCTTGAAGAGTTTGAACAAAAAGGTTTTTCTGTGGTACTCAGCCGCTGGCATGAATATGATGTTTTCCTGGGTAGAAATATGGTCTGGCAGAGATCTGACGGCACCCGCCTGGAGGGCGAGAACCTTGGTCCCGATGAAGACGGTTCTCTGCTGGTTCGAGATGCACAGGGAACCATTCATCGAGTGGTCTCTGGCGAGGTGAGTCTCATCGATATCTGCTCTTAAACTTGTATCGACGATAACTGCATTACAGATAACCCAGTTGAAGAAGGTGTTCTGGCAAGATAAGCTAGGAGTAGTACACCGCTGTTGGTTCAAGAGAATTTTGACTGGCAGGGTCAGCGTATCTCTAACGCAAAAAAAGGGACACACCGGGGAAACGGTTGTCCCTTTTCTGGTTTAAAAGGTGCGGTTCCAGGCTAGTAGCGGTAGTAGTCCGGTTTATAGGGACCCTCGACCTCAACCCCAATATATTCGGCTTGCTGCTGACTCAAAGTGGTGAGATTGACACCGATTTTCTGCAGGTGCAGTCGGGCCACCATCTCGTCGAGCTGTTTCGGTAGAAAATACACTTTGTTTTCATAATTGGTGGCATTTTTCCACAATTCGATCTGCGCCAATACCTGATTGGTAAATGAGTTACTCATCACGAAGCTGGGATGACCGGTGGCGCAGCCCAGATTTACCAACCGTCCCTCGGCCAGAACGATGATCTTTTTGCCATCCGGAAAGGTAACGTGGTCCACCTGGGGTTTAATGGTTTCCCAGTCCAGCTCACGGATTGACGCGATATCTATCTCCGAGTCGAAGTGACCGATATTACAAACTATTGCCTCGTGAGGCATGTGCTCCATATGGTCCCTTGTGATCACATCTATATTGCCGGTACAGGTAACGAATATATTACCGATGGCTGCCGCCTGCTCCATGGTGACTACCCGGTAGCCTTCCATTGCCGCCTGCAGGGCGCATATCGGGTCAACCTCGGTTACCAGTACCGAGGCTCCCATACCGGCCAAGGCCTGGGCACATCCTTTGCCGACATCTCCGTAGCCCGCAACCACAGCAATCTTTCCGGCCACCATCACATCTGTGGCCCGCTTGATGCCGTCAATAAGTGATTCACGGCAACCATAGAGGTTATCGAATTTTGATTTGGTCACTGAGTCGTTGACATTTATTGCGGGGCAGAGCAGGGAGCCGTCAGTTGCCATCTCGTTGAGGCGATGTACTCCGGTGGTGGTCTCCTCAGTAATGCCTTTAACCTGCTTCATCTCCGCTTCATATTTCTGGTGCATGAGCAGGGTGAGATCGCCGCCATCGTCAAGAATCATATTGGGGCGCCAACCGTCAGGTCCGAAAATGGTCTGGTCGATACACCACCAGAATTCCTCTTCGCTTTCTCCTTTCCAGGCAAAGGTGGGGATACCGGCAGCAGCCATTGCCGCGGCCGCATGATCCTGGGTGGAAAAAATATTGCACGACGACCAGCGGATATCGGCGCCAAGTTCGACCAGCGTTTCCATTAGTACCGCTGTCTGTATGGTCATGTGCAGGCAACCGGCGATGCGGGCGCCTTTAAGCGGCTGGCTCTGCTTGTATTGTTCTCGAAGGCTCATGAGCCCCGGCATTTCAGTTTCGGCGATGGCAACTTCTTTTCTGCCCCAGTCTGCCAGGGAAACATCAGCCACTTTGTAATCGTTTTTCTCAGTAGTCATTTCTAAATCCTTTGAGGGTGGTTCCTTGGTAATTATAGTCCTGCGGCCGCTTTCAGTTCATCGGCCTTGTCGATACGTTCCCAGGTGAAATCATCATGCCTGCGGCCGAAGTGACCGTAGGCTGCGGTCGCACGATAAATGGGGCGCAGCAGATCGAGATGCTGGATGATTGCCTTGGGTCTGAGGTCAAAGTGGGAGCTGACCAGATCCTTGATCTTTTCATCGCTGATTTTGCCGGTGCCGAAGCTGTTTACCGTTATCGACACGGGTTGTGAGATACCAATGGCGTAGGCGACCTGAACCTCAACTTCCGAGGCTATTCCAGAAGCCACAAGATTTTTGGCAATGTAGCGTCCCATATAGGAAGAGGAGCGATCCACTTTGGAGGGGTCCTTACCGGAGAAAGCGCCGCCGCCGTGGGAGCCTTTACCTCCATAGGTGTCAACGATGATTTTTCTACCGGTTACTCCGCAGTCACCGACCGGACCGCCGATAACGAACCGACCCGTCGGATTGATGTAAAAATTAGTATTACTATCGATCATTTCCTCTGGTAAGACCGGTTTAACAATCTCTTCCATGACCCCTTCCTTAAGGTCCTGGTATGCAACTATCTCATCATGCTGGGTCGAAAGGACGACCGCGTCGATCCGTTTCGGGACACCGTCGACATAGCCAATGGTGACCTGGCTTTTGGCGTCAGGCCGCAACCAGGGCAGCCTTCCTGATTTGCGGACCTCGGCCTGGCGTTTGGTCAGCCGGTGGGCATAATATATGGGCATGGGCATCAGGACCTCTGTGTCGTTGCAGGCGTAGCCAAACATAAGCCCCTGATCGCCGGCCCCCTGATCGAGATCCAGACCACTGCCCTCATCAACCCCCTGGGCGATGTCGGGCGACTGTTTGTCGATTGATGTCAAGATAGCGCAGGATTGCCAGTCAAAGCCCATGTCTGAAGAGTTATAGCCTATTTCTCTGACCGTCTGACGGACCACATCAGGCATGTCCACCCAGGCGGAAGTGGTAATCTCACCAGCGATGAGCGCCATACCGGTGGTAACCATGGTCTCGCAGGCCACCCGGGCATGTATGTCCTGGCTTAAGATGGCGTCGAGAATTGCATCAGATATCTGGTCGGCCACTTTATCCGGATGTCCTTCGGAGACCGATTCCGAAGTAAAAAGATAGTTTGACATGATTTTTCCGTTTCCGTAGATATTAGGGTTCAAAATTACTGGTTGCTAATGTATGCATGAAGCATCAAATTGCCAAACAAGATATATGACCTCTGAATGTGGTCGGTGTCAAGTGTAAACAGACATTCCCCATTGGGGGCCGAAACGGGACCGGAGATGGCTACTGCAGTTTGGTCAATAGGCTGAGGGCCATCCCTTCCGGATGATCGATTGCCGGATTTGGTCCTATCTGCTAGATTCAACTGCAGGAGACGAGAGTCAACCCAGGATAGATCATGACCATAGAAGAAGCACAGGAAGTATTGTTGATAGAAGAGCAGGGGCTTGCCGCCGTCCGCCAGCGGATTGGCAGCGAGTTCGTCAGGACGGTGGAATTGATTCACGACTGTTCCAGCAGGCTAATTATCACCGGCATCGGCAAGTCCGGTATCATCGGCCAGAAAATTGCGGCAACCCTGAACAGCACCGGTACACCTTCCTTCTTTTTACATCCGGTTGAAGCCATGCATGGAGATCTGGGAATGGTTCAGGACACCGATGTGGTCATCGCCATCTCCTATTCAGGGGAAACCGCTGAGTTGAACAGCCTGCTCGGAAATCTTAAACGTCGCTGTTCCTCGGTCATTGCCATGACCGGAGCGGCCGATTCCACCCTTGCCGGTGCCGCAGACGTGGTGCTCGATATCTCAGTACCAAAAGAGGCCTGTTCGCTGGGGTTGGCACCGACGGCCAGTACTACCGCCACCCTGGCATTGGGTGATGCCCTGGCTGTGGTGTTGATGAACAGGAATGATTTCAAGGCGGCGGATTTTCGATCGAATCACCCGTCCGGCAGTCTTGGAG